>JBIIWQ010000309.1:0-2893 GCA_044338805.1 Crocinitomicaceae bacterium | reverse complement strand
ATAGCGAATAACACGCCCAATCGAAAAATAAAGTTCAATAATTCCATAATACAAAGTTGCAGTTTTTTTTCAAATAGTTTCTTTTTCTTTAAATTTATTCGAACGATAATCTAGTATGAAATTACTTTAAAATGGCTATTTTTGAAGCTGTACAAATTCTTTAATATGAAAAAATATTTTTTATCGATTGTTATTTTATTTTTCTCCTTCATTCATTGTTTTGGTGAGGAAGGAATGCTTATCCCGTCCTTAATTTCTGCTTTTGAATCCGATATGAAAGCAAAAGGGATGAAGTTGAGCGCAAAGGATATTTACGACGTCAATCATTCTAGTTTGAAGGATGCAATTATGCATTTTGGTGGTGGATGTACGGCTGAACTCGTTTCAGGAACAGGATTATTGCTTACAAATCACCATTGTGGCTATTCGCAAGTACAATCGCATTCTTCCTTGGAACATGATTATTTAAAAAATGGATTTTGGGCAAAAAATCATTCTGAAGAATTAACGAATCCTGGGTTAACGGCATCAAGAATGGTTAGAATTGACGATGTAACGGCATCTGTATTATTTGGTGTAAATCCATCAGATAATCCTATGATACGTGAAACTACAATGCGCAAAAACATCGAACAGTTAATTAAAGATGCTGTCACAGGAACACATTATGAAGCAGAAATTAAACCGTTCAATTATGGAAATGATTATTACATCATTGTAAAAGAAATTTTTAAAGATGTTCGTTTAGTTGGAACTCCTCCAAATTCAATAGGAAAGTTTGGTGGTGATACGGATAATTGGGTTTGGCCGCGTCATACAGGAGATTTTTCTGTCTTTAGAATTTATGCAGGAGTAGATAATAAGCCTGCTGAATATTCTGATAAGAATGTTCCGTATACACCACTTCACTTTTTACCAATTTCATTTAAAGATAGAAAAGTAGGTGATTTCACAATGGTTTATGGTTTTCCAGGAGAAACAGAACAACATGTGTCTTCAGCTTATCTGAAATTTATTGTAGATAAAGAACGTCCTGCTCGAATATTAATGCGTCAAAAATCATTGAGCGTAATTGATGCTGCAATGCGTTCATCAGATGAAATTCGAATTAAATATTCTGCTAAACAAGCAAGTATTGCCAATGCTTATAAAAAATGGATAGGGCAGGTAGACGGTTTGAAACAATTAGATGGCGTTTCAATTAAAATTGAACGGGAGAAAGAGTATACGGATATGGCTGCAACAATTGAAACATGGAACAAATCGTATGGTCAGTCGGTTGCATTAATGAACAAACTTGTAAGTGAAGGAAGTGATTGGGAATTCAAGTATTCTATGGGAATTGAATATTTATATGTTGGCCCCGAATTCTATAAACTTGCTCGTGGTTTGGATGATTTAATGAAAAATTACACGAAATATGAAGAAAACGGCGAATTGGCTGCTGTTATTGAAAAATCAATAAAAGGGGCACAAGCTTTCTTCAAGAATTACGACGCTGGTGTTGATCAAGGAATTTTTGATTTATTGACAGCTGAATATGTGAAACAAATGAATTCAGAATTAATTACGTCTTCTTGCGGAAATATTGACATTTTGAGTAAAGCGATTTTCTCAAAATCTGTTTTAACCAATGAAGCTCGGTACATTGCATTTTTAAAGAAATTGAATAAAAAATCAATTGCCAAATTACAAAAAGACCCAGGATTCAAGTTGTTCAGTAAATTATTCACCGATTTTAAAGAGAATGTTGTTCCGAACTACCAAGCGTTTGATGATCAAATGACTGCCTTATTGAAAAATTATGTGTCAGGTAAGTATGAAATGTTCCCAGATGCAAAACATTGGTCGGATGCGAATAGCACATTAAGAATCACATACGGAAAGCTAGAAGGTTCAGCTCCAACGGATGGTATGATGTATACGGAACACACAACGTTGGATGGAATCATTGCGAAAAACAACACCGGAAATGCCGATTTTGAATTGTTGCCGCGCATGCTTGAAATGCACAAGAACAAAGATTACGGGGATTATGCACAAAATGGAGAATTATGGGTGTGTTTCACCGGTTCTAATCACACAACTGGTGGAAATTCAGGTTCTCCTGTCATTGATGCAAACGGTAACCTTATGGGGCTTAATTTTGATAGAACGTGGGAAAGTACCATGTCGGATTATATGTTTGACTCAAACCGTTGCCGAAATGTGGTTGTTGATATCCGCTATGTGATGTGGGTAATGGATAAATATTCAGGAGCAAAGCATTTAGTAGATGAAATGGTTTTGGTAAAGGAGTAGTTTCAAAAAGTAATTAAACAAGAAAAGCGCCGTAAATCAAGGCGCTTTTCTTGTTTCAAAGAGAAAATTACTCCTTAATCAATTTTTGAATGTGTTCTGAATACTCAGTTAAACATGTAATGCTCTTCCTTCAGTTGCATCCAATGCAGCTTCTTTAATTCCTTCTGAATAGGTAGGGTGAGGATGACAAATGCGAGCAATATCTTCCGCGGAAGCTCTATATTCCATTGCGACAACTGCTTCCATGATTAAATCGGCAGCTCTTGGTGCAATCATATGGACTCCTAATACTTCATCTGTATTTTTATCTGCTAATATTTTGATTAATCCAGCGGTATCCATACTTGCTCGTGCACGACCTAATGCTTTGATAGGGAAGGAGCCAACTTTATATTCTGCACCAGCAGCCTTTAATTCTTCTTCTGTTTTTCCAACTGAAGCAACTTCTGGCCAAGTATAAACTACACCAGGAATTAGATTATAATTGATATGTGGTTTTTGTCCAGCAATGTGTTCAGCTGCGAAAACACCTTCTTCTTCTGCTTTGTGTGCTAACATAGCTCCACGAACAACGTCACCAAGTGCATAGATA
>JBIIWQ010000308.1:0-2894 GCA_044338805.1 Crocinitomicaceae bacterium | reverse complement strand
GCTTGAAAAAAATGCAGTGACAGATACAATAGATATTTTGATGCCAAGCAGTTTTTATGACCCTAAGCACCAATTCATTTATAATGCAATTCGGGAATTATTTGGTAGTTCTGTTCCTATTGACCTTTTGACAGTTATAAATAAATTGAAACAAAATGGTGAATTAGAAGCATCAGGAGGCGCAGTTTATATTTCACAACTAACAAGCAGAATTGCTTCCACGGCCCACGTTGAATTTCACGCAAGAATAATTTCTGAAAAACATATCAAACGAGAATTAATTCGAATGAGTAGCGAGGTTATTCGTGATGCATACGACGATACGAATGATGTTTTTGACGTTTTGAACAAAGCTGAAAGCGAACTTTTTAAAATCGCAGAAAACAACATGGGAAAGGATGTTTCAACCATGCAAAATGTTGTTCGACAAGCAATTGAAGAGATTGAAAAAGCTTCGCAAAATACAGATGGAATTTCTGGCGTTGCAACCGGATTCTTCGATTTAGATAAAATTACCTCAGGTTGGCAAAAATCAGATATGATTGTAATTGCAGCCAGACCAGCGATGGGAAAAACAGCTTTTGTTCTTTCAATGGCTAGAAATTCAGCAGTTGATCACGGAAAAGGTGTTGCTATTTTCTCATTGGAGATGTCTGCTGTGCAACTTGTAAAACGTTTGATTGCTTCTGAAACGAGATTAAGTGCAGAAAAATTAAGGAAAGGAGATTTACGTGAACATGAATTCCAACAATTGCACTCACGAATTACCAAACTTGCCACTGCTCCAATATATATTGATGACAGTCCTGGAATTAGTGTTTTTGATTTACGTGCAAAATGCCGTCGATTAAAAATGCAATACAATATCGACATGGTCATCATTGATTATTTGCAATTGATGACGGCCGGTGGATCTAAAGGTGCTGGAAACCGTGAACAAGAGATTTCAACTATTTCCCGTTCAATAAAAGAAATAGCCAAAGAATTAAACATCCCAATTATAGCATTATCGCAATTAAGTCGTTCAGTTGAGCAACGTGGTGGTGATAAACGACCAGTTCTTTCCGATCTTCGTGAATCTGGTGCAATTGAGCAAGATGCCGATATCGTTTCATTTATTTACAGACCAGAATATTATGGTTTGATGGAAGACGAAGAAGGGAATTCCAATCAAGGAGTGAGTGAAATCATTATTGCTAAACATAGAAATGGTGCGCTAGATCGTGTTCGACTCCGTTTTATTGGTGAATATGCACGATTTGATAATTTAGAGAGTTTTACAGAGGATGTCAATGTTCCAACTCATACAAGTTTGAATGCTAGTGCTGATTTTGATGAGCCAAGTCCAGCGAGTTATACAATCGCAAGTAAAATGAATTCATTTGATGATAATACCGTTGATTTTAACAAATCGTTAGATGACGAAACGCCATTTTAAAAATGGTTTGATAGTTGGTAATCAATATTGAAAAAATTTAACATGCGCTATATTTTCCTCCTATTCTTTTTAACTTCAGTTTCCTTTAAAGGATATTCTACGCAGATAATTATTCCAATGGATGATTCTCAATCAGACCATTTAAAGGCTTATGGAATTGCATTTTGGGCACTTGAAAATAGTGTTACAATTGAATGGCTTTTGAATTATCGTGGTGGATCATTTTTAGTCCCACATTTAAGAGCTCTGGAAGAAGAACTTGTCTTAAGAAATGTGAAATATGAAGTATTAGCTGACGGACAAGTCAATCAAATTAGAAATCAAATTGCAAATCCTGAGGTAAACATGGAAATTGTTCAACTTGAAAAAGCTCCTAAAATTGCGGTTTACACACCTAGAGGAAAACAACCTTGGGACGATGCAGTTACCTTGGTTTTAGAATATGCAGAAATTCCGTATGAAAAAATATACGATTCAGCAATTGTAATGGGCATGTTGCCAAAATATGATTGGTTGCATTTACACCATGAAGATTTTACGGGTCAATATGGTAAGTTTTATTCCGCTTACCGCTCCTACCCTTGGTATCAACAACAAGTGGAAGATGCCGAGGCCGATGCAAAAATGCTTGGTTTTAAAAAGGTATCTGAATTAAAACTAGCCGTCGCTACAAACATTAAAAACTTTGTAATTGGAGGCGGATTCCTATTCACTATGTGCAGCGGAACAGATAGTTTTGATGTTGCATTAGCCGCACACGAAACGGATATTTGTGAACAAATGTTTGACGGTGATGGAAGTGATCCTAAATGTCAAGAAAAACTAGACTATACAAATACCTTTGCATTTGAAGATTTCAAATTAGAAAGAGATCCACTGATGTACGAATATTCTAACATTGATGGAACGGATATTCACCGCCAACAGCGAGTAACTGAAGCAACAGATAAATTTACGTTATTTGATTTCTCTGCAAAATGGGATATTGTGCCTACCATGTTAACACAATGTCACACAACTGTGATTGATGGTTTTATGGGCCAAACCACAGACTTTAGAAAAGATCTTATCAAACCAAATGTGTTAATTCTGGGCGAAAATAAGGCATTAGAAACAGCTCGTTACTTGCATGGAGAAATGGGTCAAGGAACTTGGACTTTCTATGGTGGACACGACCCTGAAGATTACGAACACAAAGTTGGCGATCCTCCAACGGATTTAAATCTACATCCAAATTCTCCCGGATATCGATTGATTTTAAATAATATTCTCTTTCCTGCGGCTAAGAAAAAGAAAAGAAAAACATAATCTTTTTGTAAAATTCTCAAGATTTTTTCTAAATTGGTGGTAACTTTTAAACTGCTAAAATGAAAAAAATCTACTTTCTTTTGATACTTCTAGTATCTATTAATTATTCTTTTTCCCAACAACACATTGAAAAAGAATCGAATAACTC
>JBIIWQ010000307.1:0-2907 GCA_044338805.1 Crocinitomicaceae bacterium | reverse complement strand
AAGGATTTGGACCAAAAGGTTTTCATTTTATTCTAATTTTGGAAGAGGACATGATACGTTGATAATTCGACTTGATTTAGTATTGATTAAATATTAGATAGTAATAATATAAAAACAATTCCCGCTGAAAACGCTGACAAAAGAACTAAAGGATTTGTTGTTGTTAATTTTTGGAAGAGGGCATGATACGTTGATAATTCGACTTGATTTAGTATTCAATAAATATAAGATAGTCAATATAAAAACAATTCCCTCTGAAAACGCGGACAAAAGAACTAAAGGATTTGTTGTTGTTAATTCTTCAATTTCTGTTACTTATATAAGTTATATAATTTTGTAATTATCATCTTGAATAAACCGCTCCTACTTCATCTCAACCACCAAAACAAAAAAGTTAAAAGTTTCAAATAGATTTTCGTAATTTAGGTGCATAAACTATATTATGAAAAAACTAATACTTCTTTGTGTTTTCGGATTGTCAACACTTTTCACATTCTCACAAGGCGAAAATTCTACTCACTGTTATAAAAGAGATTTCAAAGGATCTCAAACAGCAAAAAGTAACACTTTGACTGTTGCTCAAATTGCAGAATCAGAAAAATACAACGTGCATTTTTATGCTTTAGACGTAGCGATGGATAATTTATCTACTGACATTGGCGGTACAGTTGAAATTCATGCTACGGCAAATATGGCTTTAGATTCTGCTTTATTTGAATTGTTTCAGACAATGACGATTACTCAAATAAGTGTGAATGGCACTCCTGTTACTTTTTCAAGAAATGTATCAGCTGTTAAATGCCCAGTTAATGCGGCAGCTGGTCAATCTTTTATTCTTTCTATTGATTATAATGGTACGCCACCAACTTCAATTACAAATCCATTGGGTGGTGCGGGAATGTCAAACGACAATTCACCTTCATGGGGAAATCAAGTTACGTGGTCTTTGTCTCAACCATTTTCAGCCTGCGAATGGTGGCCGTGTAAACAATCCTTAACGGACAAAGCGGATAGCTGTTCTGTAAAAATCACCGTCCCAAATGCTTGCAAAGCTGGTTCAAATGGTTTGCTAGAAAATGTTGTTGATTTAGGAAATGGCACTTCACGCTATGAATGGAAACACAGACACAACATTGATTATTATCTTGTATCCGTGGCAGTAGCAAAATATGTTGAATATAACGTATTTGCAAATCCAGTTGGTTCAGCTGGTCCCGTTTTAATTCAAAATTATATTTATGACAATCCGGCAACATTGCCAAATTTCCAAGCAGATATAAATGAAACTGCAGATTTCATGGAATTGTTTGCAACCTTAGTTGGACCATATCCATTCGATAATGAAAAATACGGTCATTGTATGGCTCCAATTTCTGGTGGTATGGAACACCAAACAATGACGACGCAAGGATTTTTTGAAAAAAGTTTAACAGCGCATGAACTTGGACACATGTGGTTTGGCGATCACGTGACATGTGCTTCTTGGGCGGATATTTGGGTAAATGAAGGATTTGCTTCTTACCTCGATTATTTAATGATTGAAAATTTATATCCAGCTGAAAAAGTTCAGTACATGTTGGATGTTCATACGAATGTGATGACTTCACCCGGAGGCAGTGTATGGGTTTTGGATAGTTTGAATGAGACACGCATTTTTAGTGGTCGATTGACGTATGATAAAGGTTCTTCTATAGTTCATACTATGCGATTCATGGTAAATAACGATGCTCAATTCTTTCAAGCTTTAAGAAACTATCAATCAATCTTTGCCGACAGTGTAGCAAAAGGATTGGATGTTAAAGCAGTTTTAGAAACAGAAAGTGGTATAGATTTTACAAACATGTTCAACGAATGGTATTTTGGTGAGGGTTATCCTACTTATTCAACTAGAAGAAATGCTGTTGGAAACGATTTGAATTTTGAAATTACTCACGTTGCATCGAAACCAAGTGTAACACCAACTTTTACAAATCCTATAGAAATTAAGTTTTCTAGAACAAGTCAAGCAGATACAACTATTCGTTTTGATATTTCTGGAAATTCAAATCAATATTTCATTCCAAATATTGGAGCAGTTACAAATGTAGTTGCGATTGATCCAAATAACTGGATAATAAATAAAAATGGGACAAATATTACTGATTTTAATTTTGTTAATGACATCAATGAGTTTTCATTAAATGAATTAATTACCATTTTTCCAAATCCAACAGCTGGAACAGTACAAATTGATTTACCAAATGAGATGAGTAATTGTTCATTAAAAATAACTGATTTAAACGGGAAAATTTTGAAAAAATCGATTGTTTCAAATTCAACAAAAATCTCATTAGAAGAATATCTTGCCGGAACCTATTTATTCGTTTTTGAGGTAAATGATTCAATCGTTAAAATTGAAAAGGTTCAGAAAAATTAATATTTATTGCAATGAAATCAGCTTTAATTCTACTACTTTCTTTATCTATCGGAGTAACAATCTCTGCACAAGATGAAGTTCAAAGTTGTGCTTACATAAAAAGCAGTAAAACAGCAGGAGCAGGTATTAAAACCCTCACTCCTCTTGAAGAATCAGAAGCGAATAAATACGATGTTCATTTCTATCAATTGGATTTGAATATGTCGAATTTGAATACAGATGTCAGCGGAACAGCATTTATTCATGCTAAAACGATTGACAATTTGGATTCTGTAGTATTAGAGTTATTTCCCACATTGATAATTTCTGAAATTAGGCTTAATGGCGTTTCAACTCCTTATAACAGAACAAATTCTGTCTTAAAAATTCCAATCAATGCGTCTGCCAATTATTCATTTATAATTCAAGTCGATTATGCTGGAACCCCACCAAATCCTGGATCAAATCCGTTCGGGGGAAGCGGTGTTACGAGTGCGTATGCTGCTTCAATG
>JBIIWQ010000306.1:0-2908 GCA_044338805.1 Crocinitomicaceae bacterium | reverse complement strand
AATTCTTGGCGTTGGGGCAGTTTATTTAATTCAAGTCATTGATGCAGGAATTGAAGCTCATTTTGTTCATTTTGATATTTCACAAGATCTGAGTTTAGCAATTGAACCTGCTTATTTTGGACAAAATACTGTTGGACTAAAATTTAACTTTAATTTTCACTAATTCTATTGCTCAATAAGGTTAAAAATTTAAATTTGTTTAATTAGAATATATGAAAATCGCACTAATTGGTTATGGGAAAATGGGAAAAGCAATCGAAGAGATAGCTTTAGAACGTGGACATACAATTGTTGCGAAAGTTTCGAGTGAAAAGCTGCTTTCTGATACGGATTTATCAACTGTTGATGTTGCTATAGAATTTACTAAACCAGATTTAGCTGCTGGACACATACAATATTGTATTGATCATCAAACTCCAGTTGTGGTTGGAACTACTGCTTGGAACAATCAATTAGACGCTGTAAAACAAGCAGTCGAAAGTCAAAATGGAAGTGTTTTATATTCTTCTAACTTTAGTATTGGAGTCAACATATTTTTTGAGATCAATAAGCGACTTGCTCAATTAATTTCTGGTCAAACAGGTTACAAAGCGTGTCTTGAAGAAATTCATCACCTTCAAAAACTTGATTCTCCAAGCGGAACTGCCATAACTTTGGCTAATGGAATTTTAGAAAATAATCAAGATTATGTTTCTTGGGTTTTAGGTGAAGGCCATGTTCCTCATACAAACGACAGGCAATTAGGTGTTACTTCTTACAGAAAGCCTGATGTTCCCGGTACACATATAATAAAATACACATCACCAGTAGATACAATTACAATTACACACGAAGCTCATAATAGAAAAGGTTTTGCTTTAGGTGCTGTTATTGCCGCTGAATGGCTACAGGACAAAAAAGGACTTTATACAATGGCTGACGTATTAAATTTGAATATATAATGAACGTACTTTATTTTTACCTATTTCTTTTAGTTCACCCATATTTAGCGATGTGGATGAAAAGTTTTGAGCAAGCGGGACGCCAATCATGGGAAGCATTAGTTCCCGGTTACAACTATTACGTTGCTTTTAAAATTGGCTGTAGAAAACCTTTTTGGGCTTTGTTGTTAATTTTTCCTGGTGTTCATATTGTAATGTGGTCAGCGGTAAACGTGTCATATATTCGTCGTTTTGGATATTACTCTTTGGCTGATACATTTCAGGGAATCTTTTTTCCGTATGTTATTATGGCAAAAATTGCAAATTCTAAACAAGACATTTTACCAGAAACAAATTGGGCAAATAGCAAAGAAATTGGAGATAGAGCTTGGGGAGATCATTTAGCATTGTTATTGGCATTGCCAATTATTGGTCACGTTATCGCTTTAGGATTAAATGCTATCTCAAGAGAAAAACCGGGAAATAAGTCGAAAGTAAAAGAATGGGGAGATTCAATTATTTTTGCATTGGTTGCAGCAAGTATTATTAGAACATACGTTTTTGAGCCTTTTCAAATTCCAACTGGTTCTATGGAAAAGACGCTGTTAGTTGGTGATTTCTTATTCGTGAATAAATTAGCTTATGGACCAAAAGTTCCAGTTACGCCTTTATCTTTTCCATTGGTTCATAACACGGTGCCTTGGGTGAATATAAAATCTTATTCAACTTTAGAAACAGGAAATTATACACGAATTCCAGGTTTTGGAAGAATCAACAGAAATGATGTGGTAGTTTTCAATTACCCTTCAGGCGATACAGCCGTTTATGATCCTCGTATGCCTGATGGTTTGATGGGACATGATTATCATGGAATAGTTAATAATGAAGCTTTTTATTTATTTCAAAGTGATCCTGAAAATGAACGCTTGAAGCGAATTGCAATTGACTTCTATACCGACAGTTTATCTAAAAAAGGAGGGAATCTAGCATTTACAGATAGTCTTGTTAATTTGTTTATGAATAAGCGAATGATTCAAAATCTTGAAAAATATAAAACACAAGCACGGAAAATGCTTGCAGAAGACAAAATTGCACACCAAAATGGTCAACTAATTAGCACGTATGGTATAATTTATCGTCCAGTAGATAAAAGAGAAAATTATATCAAAAGATGCGTTGGTTTGCCAGGTGATTGGTTGGAAATTAAAAGTTCTGTTTTATACGTTAATGGAAAACCAGCATTTGTTCCTGAATTTCAAAATTTACAATATACTGTTACCAATTTCTTAGAGCCAGGAAAAAAGACAATGAGAGAGCGTTATGGTTTGGAGGACAGCAGAAGCGATTATTACACGCAAGATGGAGGAAAAACCTACACAATGAATTTAACAAAGAAACAGTTAACTGATTTGTCAAAAAATAATCCGGATGCTGTGTTTGATATTGTTATAATGCCTCAATATTCTGACCTTACGGGATACAAACCTATTGATGCAGATTTATTGAACAATTTAAATACCTTCCCTAAAGATTTATATATCAACAATACAATAACAGATTTCACGAAATTTCAGATTCCAAAGAAAGGTCAAACAATTTCTATTTCAGCAAAAAACATTGCTTGGTACCGTCGTATAATCACAGCATACGAAGGTCATCAATTAGAAGAGAAAAAGGATGGGATTTACATTGATAAAAAGAAGGTTACAACATATACTTTTTCCTTGAATTATTATTGGATGATGGGAGATAACCGTTACAATTCTGCAGATTCTAGAATTTGGGGTTTTGTACCAGAAGATCACATTGTTGGTAGAGCATCTTTGGTTTGGTTCTCGAAAAGTGCTGACCCAAGTATCGGAATTCGTTGGGATAGATTGTTCAAATTGATTGAATAATGTTGACTGTATTTCCAATTGCTTTTTTTGGGAATGTTGAATACTTTAAAGAATTAGCGAATTCATCGAATCCAATTTTCGAGATGAAAG
>JBIIWQ010000305.1:0-2914 GCA_044338805.1 Crocinitomicaceae bacterium | reverse complement strand
TATACTTTTTCTTTTCATTCTATTCTGTTGCAATCATGTTTCATTTGCTCAAAAAACAGGGTTAGATGTAAGAGAACAAAACCTAACTGAATTTCCACTTGTTAAAGGTAAATTATGGGCACGTAATCCCGATGGAATAAAAACGGAATCTGTGAGTTTTTATGAAAATGATTTACCTGTTGCAATAAATTTTCAGAGTTATACGAAGGTAGATTCGATTGCTAAAAATAAAAGTATTTTATTTCTGGTTCTTAATACTCCGAATAAAAAGGAGATGGATTGGTATAAAAATGTTTTAAAAGAAGCGATAAGAAAAGGGGCAATTCATAAAGGAGACAAAATCGAGATTGTATCATTTGGCTGTAAAGTAAAAGAGCAACTTTTATTTCCGAGTACAATCAATTTTACCGATAATGCGGATGCCTTGTTTCATAAAATTGACTCAATTACAATCAATAAAAGACCTAATGTTTGTTCAGAAAGATCACATATTTACCTTGCTATTAGCGAGGCTCTTGAGCTCTATAGCACCTTGAATATTAAAATGCCATCTGCAATTTTTGTTTTAGCAGATGACCGAGCATTACAGCCTGTTTTTCAAGGAGAAGAAACTGGTCCACGTTCAAAAAGGTTGAACATTCCAATTTATAGTATCTCTTATTTTAAGAAGAATACCTATTACGATATTAAAGATTTATGCACGCAAACATATGGTCTTTATTACAGCGACAGCGAAAATAATAGTGGGAATGCGTCAAATAAACTTTTGCAATTTCTAAATGATTTCAATCAACGCTATGCAGGTGTTATTTATCCATTTAGTTATACATCAACATTCGAAAAAGATGGGAAAACACATTCAGTTAAAATTGATTCGAAAGAAGGACAGTCAGGCTTTGCACTATTAACTCCAAGTAAAAATTTATTCGAATGGATAGCATCAAATATGATTCTTTCAATCGTTCTTTTTTTACTTTTTGTAGGAATTGGAATTATTCTTTTTCAGTTTAACAAGAAAAATAAATTAAAGAAAATTGAACTTGAGTTAAAACAAAAAGAGCAAATGTCTGAAATGGAAAGACATCAGCAAGAATCTGAGCTGAAGTTGAGTAACCAAGAAATGGAGCTGAACCGAATCAAGGAGGAAGAAAATCGTAAGCGAGATTCTGAATTACGCAATCAAAATGAACAAAGTCAAAAAGTGGATGACGAACAACAATTGAGAAAAATGTTGGAAAGAGGAAATCTTCCTTGGTTCGAATTCCGTTTTGAGAATGAATCAGGTCAAAGTCAAATAGATTCGCCGAGATTTAAAGTTGGACGTGATGCTTCGAATAATTGGAGAGTAAATCATCCAACAGTTTCTCGCAACCATTTCATTTTGACGTTTAGAGATTACACATACACCATAAAAGATTTAGGTAGTTCAAACGGCCTTATCGTTAATGGAAATAAAACGAATGAAATTCAATTGAAACACGGAGATCATATTCAAGTTGGAGATATCTCATTAACCTTTCATATTTAAATTATAACGATGAAATATAGAAATCATTCAATCACAAATGTTGGTAAAGTAAGAAGTGCCAATGAGGATAATTTTGGAGATGCAATCACTCCAAATGGGCACTTATTTGTTGTGTGTGACGGCATGGGTGGACATGTTGGAGGAGCAAAAGCTTCCTCTATTGCAGTTGCAAGTATCACTGAATATTTTATGCGCGAACAATATGGTAATGTTATTCAAGCAATTGATAGAGCATTGTCTTTTGCAAATGAACAGATCTTTGCCAGCGCTTTGAGTGAGCCAGAATTAAAAGGAATGGGCACAACTGCAGTTGTGCTTATTGTTTCAGGAAATGATTGCTTCATTGGCCATGTTGGCGATAGTCGTATTTATTTAAAATCGAACAATAAATTACACCGCATAACGAAGGACCATTCATTTGTTCAAACGTTAGTGGATTCTGGTGTAATCTCAGATGATGAAGCAGAAAGCCACCCAAATAAAAATCAAATTTTAAAAGCACTTGGAACTTCATCTGTGGTTGAAGGAACAATAAGTCAAATGCCTATTCAAGTTAAAACTGGAGATGTATTCTTACTTTGCTCAGACGGGTTAAATGGAATGGTGAATGATAAAGGAATTGAAATGATGTTGCAAGGAAATAATTTGCAACAAGCAGGAGACGACCTAATTCGCGCTGCATTAGATGCTGGAGGAAATGATAACGTTACAGCAACAATCGTTGCAATTGATGAAAGTGTT
The DNA here is from genome assembly GCA_044338805.1 of Crocinitomicaceae bacterium. Classification (GTDB taxonomy): domain Bacteria; phylum Bacteroidota; class Bacteroidia; order Flavobacteriales_D; family Crocinitomicaceae; genus M0103. Next base: position 645 of record JBIIWQ010000305.1, on the reverse strand, counting down.
TATTCCAAATCCAATTTTGTTGATTTTAACCCCGTTAAAAAGTTTGATGGCGCCAGCACGCAAACATATACTGCTCAACCAGTTTCAAATAAGACTGTAGGTGGTGTATTGTTTTCTGCAAAAGGTATCGCTTTAATTGGAACCGTGGTTGTTTTGTTCGCTGTTATCGGTTATTTTTTAATGTCCGGAGGTGATGCTTCTCAAAAACCGAAAGGAGGGGCAGAAAATGAAGGCGATACAACAGAAATATCGACACCAACTGAAACTAATTCAGGTACCTCAGTAGATAGAAAAACGGATGAAAAAACCGAAGTAGATTCTAAAAAAGATAAAAAGACAAAAGTAATAGGTAAAAATGCAATTACAAAATGGCCTTATCCTCATGAAGTTCAACCTAAAGAATCATTGACTTCTATTTCTAAAGATTTCAACGAAAAGTATAATTTAAATCTTATTGTTGAGGATATTATAGATTTCAATAAAAATAAAAGCAACAACCCGAATCTAAAAGAATTAGATAGAGATGCTTTAGATGATGAAAAAATAAAAGCGGGTATTATTTTAATGATTCCAAAAATTGAAAAAAATAAATAACATACAAATCATTCAACCATTAAACTCTGGAGGTACTGCTGAAGTATATTT
>JBIIWQ010000150.1:0-5664 GCA_044338805.1 Crocinitomicaceae bacterium | reverse complement strand
AACAAGAACCATTTAATAAGAATAAATGCTGGAATTGGATACCGGGTAGTTTCAATTTTCACAGAAGATCACGCAGCTCTAACTGGTGCAAGAAAAACTGAAATTGCAGAAGAGCTCAAGCCCGAAAAGTCGATGAATATTAATTTAAATTATTATGGAACTGTCTATTTTAAAAACGGCACAAACTTGAGGATTGACTTAAGTCCATTTTACACTTATTTTACAAATAAAATCATACCTGATTATCTGACAGATGTCACAAAAATTATTTACAAGAATATTGATGGATATGCCGAAAATATAGGAATTAGTTTGAATACAGAATTTAGAACTTCACAATTTAAATTCATTATTGGTGGAACATTAATGGAAGTTTCAAAAACTGAAAACGGAACAAAAACGAGGCAATTATTAACAGAACGATTCACAGGAACTTGGACAATTAGTTATTCCTTTAAAAACCTTCCTCTTGATATAGATTATACGGGAAATATCTATAGTCCGATGAAACTTCCGCTTTTAGGTCCACTTGACCCAAGACCTTCAGCGTCACCTTGGTGGTCAATTCAGAACATTCAGTTCACTTACAAAAGATTAAAAGCATTTGAAATTTACACTGGAGTGAAAAATTTATTGAACTGGTTACCTGGAAAAAAAGCGCCATTCTTAATTGCCAGACCTCATGACCCATTTGATAAACTTGTGAATTTCAATCCAGATGGTTCTGTACAAGCTACTGCCGAAAATCCGTTTGCATTAACATTTGACCCAACGTATGTTTATGGCCCAAATCAAGGAATGAGAGTATTTTTTGGAATACGTTATTTTTTAAAATAAATCAAGGTTCATTTTCCACAAGCTCATATTTCAAAATGGCATCAGTTCTTGAACATGCATTAAAATGCCACCATTCAGTAGGCAAATTTCGAAATGCTTGGGAACGCATAACTTTTCTCAATAATTTTCTGTTTTCAACTTGTTGAATTGTCAAATCACCCGTTGAGAGGTAATAATTTTCCATACTTGGATAGGCAATTTTTCTAAATTCATCAAAATCAGCTCCCATATCCAATGGAACTCTTTTTGAATCACAAATCGTTAAATCAACTGCCGCACCGAAATTGTGCAAACTTTTATTTATTGGATTAGACGCATATTTAACTCTTTCAGAATATGGAATTGTATCAAGTGCATTCCAAATCTTCCATTGAATTGAAACGGGACGAACAGCATCATAAATCAGTAAATGTAAACTAGTATCAATTTCTGTCAAAAACTCTTGACATTTCGAAAGGCGTTCTGCAACATCTTTTTGTAAATAGGGTTTATTAATTCGGTCATATAATTTTATTCCCATGAAATTATCTGTTGTAGTATATTTCAAATCAAACCAAATAACACTATTCAAAGAATGAACATCGACAAGATTATTCAGCAATAAAACAGAATCTATATTTACGCTACTGTTCGCAATATTGCGAACTTTAAATGTTTCAATTTTAGCTTTATTAGATTCTTTATTTGGAGTATAATCAGATTTACAACCTACAAATAACAAAAGAAGTAAGAAGGGCAAAAGCGTTTTCATACTCCAAAGTTCTAAAAAGAAACGAAAACAGCGATGCAATTTGAACATTTGACGTAAATTTGGCCACTAATAAAAAACAAGATGCCAAAATTATCACAAAAGGCAATAGAAATGCCTGCTTCACCAATCCGTAAATTGGTTCCTTATGCTGAAACAGCAAAGGCTAAAGGAAAAATTGTATACCATTTAAATATTGGTCAACCGGATATTGAAACTCCTGAAGTTGCTTTAAATGCAATTAAAAACATGGACCGAAAGGTAATTGAATACAGTCATTCAGCTGGATTTGAAAGTTACAGAAATGGTTTGTCGGCATATTATCAAAAAACGGGAATCAATGTTAATCCTGAAGATATTTTAATTACAACAGGAGGTTCAGAAGCATTGATTTTTGGATTTATGGTTACGTGTAATCCAGGTGATGAAGTTATTATTCCAGAACCATTTTATGCAAATTACAATGGATTTGCTGTAATGGCTGGAGTCAATGTCGTACCAGTTGCATCAACAATTGAGACAGGATTTGCATTACCACCAGTTGAAGAAATTGAGAAAAAAATCACTTCAAAAACGAAAGCAATTGTCATTTGCAATCCTGGAAATCCTACTGGATACTTATATTCTAAAGAAGAACTTGAACAATTACGTGCTATTGTATTAAAGCATGATTTAATTCTTTTTGCTGATGAAGTTTACAGAGAATTCTGTTATGATGGAGCTATTCCATTTTCTGTGATGAACTTAGATGGTTTAGAAGAAAATGTCATCATGATTGATTCTGTTTCAAAACGTTATTCAATGTGTGGCGCTCGAATCGGTGCATTAATCACGAAGAATAAAGAAATCATGGCCGCGGCATTGAAATTTGGTCAGGCACGTCTTTCTCCACCAACAATAGATCAAATTGCATCTGAAGCAGCATTGAACACACCTCAATCCTATTTTGACAATGTTGTTGCTGAATATGTGCAACGTCGAAACATCATGATCGAAGGATTAAATAAAATTCCAGGAGTATTTTGTCCAAAACCAAGTGGTGCATTTTATTGTGTGGCAAAATTCCCAGTTGACGATGCAGAGAAATTCTGTCAGTGGTTATTGGAAGACTTCGAATTTGAAGGTCAAACAGTTATGATGGCACCAGCGAATGGTTTTTATTCAACCAAAGGAGCAGGTCAGCAAGAAGCACGTATTGCGTATGTGTTGAATCAAGACTCATTGCGCAAAGCAGTAATATGTTTAGAAGAAGCGTTGAAAGTTTATCCTGGCAGAACAATGTAATTGTATGCTACAAAATAGTATTAGCCTCATTCACTGAATGGGGCTTTTTTGTGCCCTGAGATAAAGAAGAAGCTTCAAAGAAGCAAGTTCCACCCACTCAAATTAAATAATTAGGCAAAAAAAACGGGACTAAAAATAGCCCCGTTCATATTAAGAGAATCTTAATTATTTTTTAACGAAAGTGTTACGAACTAAAGAACCGTTTTCAGTAGCGATTTCATAGAAGTAAACTCCTGAAACTAAGTTAGAAACATTTACTGCAGCTGTATTAGCGTTGATTAGCTCAGTAGAGATAACTTTTCCATCCATTCCAATGATAGAAACAGAAGTAGCATTTTCTGTCAATTGGATGTTTAATACATCAGAAGCTGGGTTAGGGTAAACCGAAGCAGTCATTGTATTTTCATTAATTGAAAGACCTCCGTTTGTTACCAAAATATCATCTAGAAGGATGAAGTTCTCGTCAGTACAGTTGTGGTGACGGAAAACAAGGTATACAGTCGCCTGACCCGCCATTGAAGAAATATCAAAGCTAAATGGGTACATCATCTCACCACCAGCTAAAACTGCTGAATGAATTGCTGTAGCTGCAGCGATCTGTGTTAAGTCAGAAATGACATATACAGAAAGATATTCTTGATAAAAATTACTAGCTGTAGGTTCAGGGGAACCAGCTTTAAAAGCTAGAGATACAGGACCAGTAACAGTCGACATGTTAATTGCTGGAGAGATCAAAATATTGTCTGGAGTCAACGCTAAACCGGTTGCACTTCCGTCATCGATCCATGATGCTGAATAAGCCATATTTCCTTGCGAAGCAAGAGAAGTAACACTTGCAACACCCCAAAAGTTAGTATCCATGTCAACAGGATTTTGTGTGTAAGTCCATGTTAAAGGAGCCGTCCAGTCTTCAAAGAAAAGTTGCGCATTTAAAGAAATAGAAGTTAAAACAACTCCTATTGAAAGTAAAATTTTTTTCATATTATATAAATATTAAGTTAAACGTTGTCAAATATACGCTAAATAAAAAGTTTTTAAAAAAAACCATACAAATTATTTGCACGTTGAATTGTTAAATTGTCTCTATTTTATTTATGGATTTAAATTTCACCTTATTATTTTCCACTGCTTTAGTAAACCAGAAATATTGACTCTTGATGAATTCTTATCTTATGCAATCTGCTGATGAGTAATATTAATTTCAAGGCTTCCAAAAAAATCCTATCGTTTCATGAGAGAACCTTGTATTGAACTATTTTTTTCAAGATAAGTAGGTATTTTCTTTTAGAATGTTTTCTAAACGATCGTCAACATTTTCTATTTCTGTATAGATTTGGCTTCAACACGCTTGTCAAGTTTTTAGGCTTTTCAATTGATAGAAAATCGAATAATTTTGTAAGTTCCAAATCACTATCTTTCATTAAATCATTGTAATTAATGTCAACAAAAGGAATTTTATTTTCAGTTAAAAACCGATAAGTTTTTTTAAATGAAATTCATAAATTGTTTTAAATTTTTCCCTTTTACTTAATTGATTCTTTTGAAGCATTTTTTCTTGAGATAGCAAAATCTCCTCCATTTCTCTTCTCATAAAAATCACTTTATATTTGTGTTTGAGATCTAAATAGATTGGGAGTGGTGGAGTAACAATTTTAATTGCTTTTCCTATTGCATCATTTAAAAAGGAATTATTAGCAACGATTCCTTTTACTGCATCAAGCTCAAAATATCCTTCTGGATTATTAATATCTTTATTTCTTTTTCCATCTGATAAAACTGGAATATCAGTTTTATCGATTATTTGCATCATCAAAGAAGTTCTAGACCGTGGCAATCCTGTTATTACAATTATTTCAGACATTGTTTTTAGATTTAATACAAATTAAATCTAAATTGATCCGTTGGAAGGTCAAATTAAAATAGATTCTAATTTCATTCATAAAAAAAGCGAAGTCATTACTAACTTCGCTTTTCCTTTTACAGAAAAAAATATTATTTCACATATACTTTTTTAGTAACATTACCTTTTTCAAATTGAGCTGAAATTATATAAATTCCAGTATCTATTCCCTCTAATTGAATTTCAGTGTTAACATCATTAATTGAGCCAATTTTCACCTCTTGCCCAGCCATATTAAGCAGTGCAATTCGACCTCCAATTAAATCTGGTGTAACATTAATAGTAGCGTTATTTAAAGTAGTTTTTATCGTTACTTTTTGATCAACAGCAACATCATCTAAACCAACCATCATTCCTGCAAGAATTGGCAAATCTGTATTTTGATTGTACGCATAATCCTTTATAAGGATTTTATCTGCACCTGCAGTAACATTTAAACGAGCCCATCCATAATGCGTATTTGCACCAATGATGAATTTAACACCCAGAAATTTATCTGAAACCCCAAGGAATGTTCCTTGGCTTACTGGATAAGTCATTCCGAATAATGGAATATCTGCAATTCCTACAATTCCTAATAGACTGCCACTTGCAGAACCACCAAAAACAGCTCCTGAACTAATCAAATCTCCATTATTTAATGCTGTAACCACCATTGTTGAGCTGCTTCCACTTCCTAGAATTTGTTGTACTCCATTTCCCATTGCAGGATTGACAACGGCAGCTGTTCCATTAAAAGTAAATGAAATACCATTTAGTGCTCCAGTTTGATTGATTACAGCCATTACATCCATAGAGATATCTACTACAGCATCACTATTAAAATCCAAATCATATTGACCACTAGCAGTGTCAATAATCACATCAGGATTAACATCTGTATATATGATTTGAG
>JBIIWQ010000195.1:0-4645 GCA_044338805.1 Crocinitomicaceae bacterium | reverse complement strand
CCCTGCAACTGCAGAAAACCGAGCTAATTTAGACTCATTTGTAGTATTTTTTTTTATCATTCTCTTAAAATTAGTAAGTTAGATTTCAAATTTAAGTTTATTTTATTTTGCAACCAAAAATTTTATTTGAACGTTCATATAAGATACATAAACGGTTGAATTGAATAGACTTAAAAGATGAAAAAAAGCGAAATCTTTCTTGTTACCGCTTTTCCAGACTTTTTATATGACTATTTCTATTTTATATAGACTTTCTTATTTACCATTCCTCCATCAAATTGAGCTGTAATCGTATAAATTCCTGTTTCTACTCCTTCAAACAAAATTTCGGTATTAACATCTGTAATTTGAACTACTTTGATTTCTTGTCCAGCCATATTAAATATCACAACACGACCTCCAATCAAGTCAGGTGTAACATTAATTGTTGCATTATCTAATGTTGTTTTGATTGTTACCTTATTTTCAACAGCAACATCATCTAAGCCTAAAGTTTGACCAGCAAGAATTGGTAAATCTGCATTTTGACTATAAGCATAATCTTTCAATCGAATTGTATCTGCGCCAGCTGTAACATCTAATCGCGCCCATCCATAATGTGTATTTGAACCAATCAAGAATTTTACACCTAAAAATTTATCGTTAACTCCTAGGAATTGACCATAAGTTATTGGATAGCTAAAAGGTCCACTTGATGAACTACTTCCAGAAATTAAGGCGTTAACACCTAATGTACTTGAACTTGAGGCGAATACATCTGCTGCATCAATAACATCTCCATTATTTAAGGCTGCAACAACCATTGATGTGCTGGTTCCAGTCCCAGTTACAGTTGCAATTTGAACTAATCCTCCTCCTGCACCTGGCGCAGCCAAAGCAACGAAACCAGCATATGTGTATGAAGAACCCGAAGATGAACTTCCACCAGCATTGTGAATTACTCCTAACGTAACATCACTTATTGCATCGTTGTTAAAATCTAAAGCATAAGGCCCACTTAAAGTATCGATAACAACATCTGGGTTTACATTCGTGTAAACAATTTGAGAATTTACAGCTCCAGTTGCTAGAACAGCGCCTGCAACAGCAGAAAATCGAGCTAAATTAGACTCGTTTATTGTATATTTTTTAGCCATAGTATACCTGTTAATGTGTCAATAAATATATGAATTTTAGAGTTATTGCTGAATAAAATTTATCATTTGATCAATTTGTTCATTTGGATTATTTTTATATTCAGAATAGTCACTTATTAAAATGTCTATTGTTGGTTGAGATTCAATCCAATTATCAATTTTAAATTGATTCTTCTCATTCTTTTGAAAGTGCGATAGAGCAAATGTTTCCTTTTTTATTTTTTTACCCATCATTTTTTGCTCAACTTCAATAACTTCGTTTAAATCCCTTTTTATAACAATCAATTTGTAATTATAATTCGGTGGCAAAAAACTAAGGAATTGGGGATGAACATATAAAATTTGGTTTCCAAAATCCTTTAACCAAAGAGAATCTAAATGTAATTTCTTCGTTTTCGATATTATATATTTATCTAATAAGTTGTCAGCTTTTTTATTTTGAACAGCGGCTATTCCATTTTCAACTAATGCCTCCAAAACCTCTTCAAATCCAGAGCCTGTTAAGCCTGTTATTAAATTCAATTCACCTTTTATATTTTCTTTCAAAAACAGTTCATGTTCATTTTTAGCAACTTCATTTAATACATTCTTACTATATATTTCAACCAACCATTTATGTGCTTTTGTCATACCAGGAGATAAACGAACAGCTACTTCAAATGCTTCAACCGCTTGTTGAAAATATCCCGCCTTAAAAAATGCTTCCCCAAGATGATAATGAACATTGGGCATGAAAAAATTCTCTTCGATTGCCAATAAAAATTCATCAATTGCTGGCTCTATTCTATTACTTCTTAAAAAGGCAATACCCAATCCATGATGTGCTCTTGGATTACGATCGTCTATCGCAAGTGCTTTTATGAATTGTTTTTCTGCCGCTTGATAGTTTTTATGCGCATTGTGAATTTTACCAATATTCACAGCAACCTGCATATTATTGGGGTTTTTCTTTTGCACTCTTTCTAAAATAGGTAAAGCTTTTTTTGGTTTGTTTATTTGTAAATTCAATAAGCCCTCAACAAATTCCAAATACATGGGTTCTTCCATTTCTTGATTTCCAAATGGATCTTCGGGATTCTTTTCTAATATTTCTTTCTTTCTTGCTAAAAAAGCCTTCTTCTCTTCTTCCCTAAGTTCATCAATCAATTCTTGACATTTAATCAACTTGTTTACCATTAAATAAGCATATGCCAATCGCTGACCGTAACGCAAAATTTTTGATTCAGAAAAAATAGTTTCAAGAATTTCAATTGCCTTTTCAATTTTTCCACCGTTTATGAGGTTTCTAGCAACATAATACTGATTTTCCCTTTTTGCTTTTTCAACTGCCAATAATTTATCATCACCTATTTCATCAATATATCCTAATTCGACCAATTGCTGTAAAGCCTGAATTGCCTCCCATGGGTCTTCTTGCAAATCAGGTGGGTGCATTCCAAAATCACCTGCAACATCTTCCCAACTTTCAATGTATTTTGGCGCTTCATTTTTTTCGAAAACAGCTTGAATAACGCGGCCCTCCATATCCTTCCCAACTGGCAATCCAAATAGGGCTAATAAAGTTGGAGTAATATCTAAAACTGATGCACCACTGATCCGTTCACCTCCTTTTTTAATCCCTGAACCAGACATCACCATTACACCATAAGGACTATGTTCAATAGCTGGCCCTGATGGTTCAAGTGGAATACTTAATGGTCGCTGGTGATCTGAATGAAAGCCATGATCTGAGATGATGATAACAGTTGTCTCATCATCAATTAATTCCAATGTTCTTTCGAGCATCATGTCATGAAAACGATATCCTGCTTCCACTACTCCTTTATAATTTTCGTAATCTTTTAAATCAATCTCAGGTCGATATGGCGGATGAAATTTCATCGTTAAATGACTGAAATGGTCAATTGCATCATGGTATACAGCCATGAAATCCCATTCTGTATTTTCCATTAAATGGGTTGAAGCGGCATGAATACTAGCGGCATTGGCGATAACTTTCACAACACCTGCAGTTCTTTTCTCTTTCCTTAATTCTAAATCATTCAATAAATTAGGAATAAAAGGAATTGTCATCGCTAATGTTATTTCACCTGGATGAACACGCCACTCTTTCATTTCCTGAATCATTGAATTGGGGTGAACCGTTCCTTTGCTCATCACCCATTCCTCCTCTATTTTCGCATTGGCAACTTGATAAAGATTTGAAATCATAACACCGTTAATTGGTTCAGCCGGGTTACTTGGCCACCATCCCACAACATTGCTTTTCTTTCCTTCGTGATGCAAAATATTCCAAATGGCTTTTACTTTTCTTGAAGTTGATGTTATAGGCCGTAAACCTGTTCCATCAGGATTTGGTTCAATAAATCCTCCAATTCCATGTTTATCTGCTCTAAATCCGGTGGCAATGCTTGTCCATAACATCGGTGAAAGTGGTGGGTCTAAAGTTTGTAATTTACCATAAACTCCTCGTTCAATCAGAGATTTTAAAGCAGGCATTTTGCCTTGTTCAATAAGAGGGTCAATTACTTTCCAATCAGCAGCATCCCAGCCAATCAATAAAACTTTTTTTGAAGGAGGATTATTCATCTTTTTTTGGTTTAGACTTTTTAGCAACCTTCGTTTCCTTTGCAACTTCTCGCCATTTTCGTATTCCTATTGATCCAAGTGCTAAAATTCCAATTGACCCTTGAGCCGTTAAAGTATATTCTTCTGTTTTTTTAGTTTTCATTTCTGTTTCTATAAAGTTCTGGTCGTACAACTTCAATGAGTGTTCTTGAATCCGCTTTGATTGAACAAAACGCAATTACGTTTTGTATTTCCGTCTCAGGATTAACAACCAATTGATTGTAATTTACGTCAATGAATGGAATAGAATTATCCTCAAAAAATCGATATGTTTTGCTTAAATGTTGCTCATAAATACCTCTGAATTTTTCGCGTTCACTGAGTTGATCTTTTTGAAGCATTACTTCTTGAGAACGCAGTATCTCATCCATATTTCTGCGCATAAAAATCACACGATATTTATGATTTTTATTCAAAAAAATAGGTAATGGAGCCACAATTTTCAGTGCTTTTCCAACTGCCAAATCGAGAAATGAATTGTCTTTAACTATTCCTTTTACGGCCTCAAGTTCAAAATATCCTTCTGGATTATTAATATCTTTTTCTCTTTTTCCATCTGAAAAAACAGGTATCTCTGATTTTTCAATGATTTGCATCATGAGCGAAGTTCCTGAACGTGGCAAACCAGTAACGATTAAAATTTCAGCCATGGTTGTTTATTTATAGACGAATTTATAAATTATAATCGATTGAATTATTCAGATGGATCCCAGAATTATCTTGTTTCGATGTAATTTAATTTCACCTTTTATTTCCAATTGCTTCAATAAGCGCGATATAACTACTCTTGATGAATGCAAATCTTCTGCAATTTGCTGGTGAGTATGATTTATTTCCAAACTTCCCAATAATTTAGCTTGATCAACAAGGTATTTCTTCAA
>JBIIWQ010000047.1:0-10365 GCA_044338805.1 Crocinitomicaceae bacterium | reverse complement strand
CAAAGGTTAATTGTTTGTGCTTCATAATCCAAATTTTTAACTTTTTGAGGATTATTCCTAATCTTGTGTTAGGGTAATCCTTTTTTATTAAAAACTTGCATTAGCAATTGAATCTAGTTAAAGAAAAAGAAACTATTTGAAAAAAAACTGCAACTTTGTATTATGGAATTATTGAACTTTATTTTTCGATTGGGCGTGTTATTCGCTATTTACGGTTTTATCTGGGGAATATTTGAGTTGGGTTTAAAACTACTTAGCTCGGGAAGAAGAAAAACACTTACTGAAGAGTATTTTATCAAGGCTGTTAAATATGTTTTCTTAGTTGATGTCACATTTCTATTTTGTTTAGACCTAGAAAACGAAAACATCTTTACTTACAATTTAACGATGGCTGCTTTGGTTCTTTTAACCTATTTCATGGGGAAATTACAAAACAAACAAAATCAGTTAGCCATGTTTAAAATGATGGGTAATGGAATTCAACCATCTGTTAACAATTTTAATATAAAAGCTGAAATTGGGATTATAGCGCTAGCAATAGCTCTTTTTGTCTCATTTATTTTCTATCCAGAAATTGCAAAAAACCCAATTTCTCTTTGGTTCCATGAAAGTATTTTGAACATTGAAGACACTCCAATTTTTGGATTTATTTTTAAGGTGATTGGATTCTTTTTCTTAATAAGTATGTTGGTTAAAATGATGAATGCAATCATGTATTTAATCTCCGGAAGACCAATTGTGCAAGCAACCTCCTCTTTTCAGAATTTCCAAGACAAAAAGAAAGAAGAAGGATTTGATGATTTTGAGGAACTAGAATAAATTTGGAACAAATTTAGAAAATGGAACATAGAACCTAGAGCATTGACCAGATCATATTAAAATTTCTCGATTATTTTTCTAAAGCATTTAGAACTGCTTCAACTTGTTTTAATAAAGGTTTAACCTCATCATTCACAATTACGAAATCAGCTAAAGGAATTTTTTCTTCATCGCTCCATTGTTTTGACATGCGTTCTTGAACATTACTTAAAAGAATCTGATCACGTTTCATAACTCTGGCAATTCTTATATCAATTGGTGCCGTTACTAGAATAGTGTAATCCATCTTTTGGTATGCGCCTGTTTCAAACAGTATTGCTGCCTCATTAAAAACTATTGAGGATGTTTGCTTTTCACTCCATTTACTAAATGCTGAGCGAACTTTTGGATGAATAATTTGATTGATTTTTAACCGCAACTCATCGTTTGAGAATAGTTGTTGTGTTAAAAAGGGACGGTTTAATTTACCATCAAGATAAACATCCATCCCTAATAATTTTATTAATTCTTCTCGAATAACTGGATCCGTTTCGACAAGGATTTTCGATTGTTGATCAGAATAATATACAGGAAAATGCATTGCTTCGAGAATTTGTCCAACGACACTTTTTCCCGAACCTATTCCACCTGTAATTCCTATCTTTTTCAACTAGTTTTATATTTCTTCTACTTCAATCATTTTAAAAGGCAAGTTGATAATTGCTTGATAATCTTCTCCCGCCTCTTCCATGTCTTCATCATCTTCTTCGAAATACCAATTGATAGATACTTCAGTTCCATCTAACCTCTCTAATTTTTTAAACAAATCAAGGATACATTTTGAAGAAGACGTATTGAAATATTCCAATTTCATGTCAATGCATGTCTTCGTTGATGGTTTGGAAGCATATAAATCAATCCAATCATTCAATGGTTTGTAAAACTCAATAGAATTCTCTGGAATAGAACGTCCTTTAAGCAATAAAACTCCTGTTTCAGAATCAAAAAGCACTTCTGGTGTTTTGGCGGATGCCACTAAATGTAAATTTCCCATCATATTCTAACTTAATCAATTTTCACATTCAAGCAAAAAAAGCTTGTTTCTTCATTTATTTTTAAAAATTCAAAATCTAATTTATTTCCTGATTTTCGAGCAATATCAATCAACCCTAATCCTGCTGTTCCTTTCTTCGAAACCATAGAATTATTTAAACTGAGTTGATAATATTCTCGTAATTCTTGTTTATCCATGGAATTAATGATTTTCAATTTCGCTTGTAAATCAAATGCCTTGTCTTTATTTATATAATTTCCAGTTCGAACAACAAAATGATCATTTTCTTTTACTATTAAAACGAGGGCAGAATTCCTTTCTAAAATTTCCTTTGAAATAGGCAAGGGCCTTTCGTCAACGTGGTGATATAAATTCTGTAAACATTCAACTAATACATTAAAAACTTTTTTTCGTGTTCTTGTTGTCTCATGCAAGGAATCCATCTTTGCCTCCATAATATGAAGAACTGAAGTCAACAACTCGGATGTAAGAATACCTTTAAAGGAAAGAATCACATTTTCCTCCTCCATTGTACGGTAAAGATTATACACGTTGTTTAGTGACATTTCAATAGTTTCAAATCAAATATAAGGAATTGTATTTCAAGGTAAACAAAAGAACGACTAAATAATAAAATCTATTTATTTAGAAACATTATCTTTGACAGATGAATTCAAAAGAATGGTTCGCAGACTGGTTTGATACTTCCTATTATCATACTTTGTACAAAAGTAGAAATGACGAAGAAGCTGCTAAATTCATTTCAAATTTATTGACATTTTTAGAATTAGAAAAGGATTCAAAAGTGCTTGATTTGGCTTGTGGAAAAGGGCGTCATTCGATTACTTTAAATCAACATGGGTACAATGTATTTGGTGTAGATTTGTCGCCCAACAGTATTTCAATTGCACGTGAAAAACAAAATGAAACGCTTTCTTTTGCGGTGCATGACATGAGGGAGGTAATTAAAGATGAGAAATTCTCAGCAATTTTTAATCTTTTTACAAGTTTCGGTTATTTCGATACGCTTCGTGACAATGAATGCGTAATTCGCTCTATCTATGAAATGTTGGAAGTAAACGGTTATTTAATAATCGACTTCATGAATGCCCAAAAAGTGATTGAGGATCTTGTTGAGTCTGAAGTTAAAGTTGTGGACGGAATTGCCTTTTATTTGACAAGAAACTACGACGGCACACACATCTTCAAGAACATACATTTTAATGCTGATGACCAAGAATTTAATTATACTGAGCGGGTTCAAGCATTGAAAGAGAAAGATTTTGTGCAGCTACTGACAGAAAATAATTTTGAGATTATTCGTGCTTTTGGCGACTTCTCATTGAACGAATTTAATGAAAAAACATCTGATCGGTTGATCATCATTGCAAAAAAAATCTAATGGAATCAATTATAGTTTTTACAAGTCTAATATTATCTGTTGTTTTAGGTGGATTTTTCGTGACCTATTTACAACAAACGAACAAAGCTCAAATCATTAAATTGCTTTTAGCTTTTAGTGGTGGTTTTCTTCTTTCTATCGCTTTCACTCATTTTATACCCGATCTTTATCACGAAGAATCCGCATCTATAGGTATTTACATTCTTATAGGCTTCTTGATTCAATTATTAATGGAATTTTTCTCTGGCGGTATTGAGCATGGTCACGTTCACATTCATAAAGGTCAAAAGATGCCATGGGGAATGTTTCTTTCACTTTCGGTTCATTCAATATTAGAAGGAATTCCTTTAGGAAATCAATTAATGGGGTTTGAGATTTTAAGTTCTCATAACCATGGAAATGACAATTCTTTACTTTTAGGCATATTATTCCATCAACTTCCTGTAGCTATTGCGTTAATGACTTTATTAGTGAATACGAATCTTACCTTATTGAAATCTTGGATTGTTCTGATGTTATTTGGGATTATGACACCATTGGGGGTTGCTATCGGAATGTTGACTTTACCTGGAGAATTTGGATTAGATTATCATGTAATACTTGCGATTGTAGTCGGAATGTTTCTGCATATTTCAACAACGATTATCTTTGAAACATCAGAAAACCACAAGTTTAATTTATTGAAATTGTTAGCGATTTTTGTGGGGTGTGGATTGGCATTTGTGATGCACTAAGGGGATTCATTATTTGGGATTCGGGATTCGGGTAATGTGTGATATGTTTTGAAACACATAGAAACATAGGGCACATAGAAAACAAACTACTAACTCCTCTCTTTGCACTTATCGCTCAACGTCTAAACACATCACTATACACTGAGTTTGTTGAAGTGAAACATAGAACACATAGATGGATTTCAACTTGTAACTAATAACTTGTAATTAGCAATTAATCAAGAAAACATTCTTTTAAACGTTCTCCACATAATCGATAGGTCAGTTCCTAAAGTTGGATTAGCAAGGTATTTTTTGTTCAATTCAATCTTAGCTGGCATGATAACTTCTATGTATGTCTTATGAGGATCCTCAGACTTACCTAAAATTTCATTTTCATTGAAATATTCCACAGAAGCATAATCAGTAATTCCCGGTTTTACATTGAGAATTTGTCGTTGGTCTTCAGAATATAAATCCACAAATTCTTTCACTTCTGGTCGTGGACCAACTATACTCATTTCTCCAATTAATACGTTGATAAACTGAGGGAACTCATCCAATTTGAATTTACGTAGAAAATGACCTGATTGTGTAATTCTAGGGTCTCGACCAACAGTTAGCTTTCCTAACTTGTCCGCGTCTTTTCGCATAGAGCGAAATTTCAAAATAAGAAATGGTTTTCCAAATCTCCCTATCCGTTCTTGTCGATAGAAAACACCTCCTTTTGATTCAAATAGAATCCAAATTGCCATTATTATCCCGACTGGTAAAAAGATCAGCAAAATGATAATTGAAACAAGAATATCGAAGATTCTTTTCATAAATGACCTCTATTAGCTTTTTCTAAAATGCTTTACAGAACTTGATTTACAGCATATACCACTGCACCTATCACTGTTTGAACTTGCTCATCTGTTAAATTAAAATAAACAGGCAAGGAAATCTCATTGTGATATTTATTCCAAGTTTCAGGGTAATCTTCCATTTTATACCCACGCTTTTTGTATGCTGTTAAAGTTGGTAAGGGCAAGAAGTGAACATTAACAGAAACATCTTGATCAAAAATCAATTGCATAATTGCATCTCGTTGTTCTTCAGTAATTCCTGCTATTCTTAATTGATACAAATGATAACTTGTAACTTTTGAATTTGTAGTATGTAAAGGGGTAATTGCCCAATCATGGTTAGAAAAAGCTTCGTCGTACAATTTGAAAATCTTTTCCCTACGGTCCAAGTTTTCTTGATAGCGCTCTAATTCAACTAATCCAATTGCAGCTTGTAAATCAGTCATATTACACTTAAAACCTGGTTCTTCAACATCATAACGCCAGTTCCCTTTTTGCGTTTTAGCCAATGCATCTTTGTTTTGACCATGAAGGATCATTGTACAAAAATCTCTATAAATATCTTCATGGTTAAATTCATCCGGCAAATTAAAACACAAAGCGCCACCTTCAGCGGTTGTCAAATTCTTCACTGCATGAAAAGAAAAAGAACTAATATCAGTTAAGGAACCAGAACGTTTTCCATTCATTGTAGCACCAAAACTGTGAGCAGAATCACTTATGACAAGTATTCGATTCAGTTGTTCTTGTAAATCATTATTTGGACTAAATTGCGCTTGAATCGAAGTTTCTTTTACCAATTCGTTGATTAAGTCATAATCACACGGGAAACCTGCTAAATCAACTGCAATAATTGCTTTTGTACGAGGTGTTATTGCTTTACGGATTGCTTCAACAGAAATATTGAAATCTTCCTTGTTGATATCGACCATAACAGGTGTTGCCCCAGAATGAACAATCACATTTGCACTTGCACAATAAGTATATGCAGGTAAAATAACTTCGTCACCTTCTTTTATTCCCCACCAATTCAATAAAACTTGCATTCCCATTGTCCATGAATTAACAGCAACTGTTGTTTGGCAACCACAATATTCAGTGATTTTTTTCTCAAACAATTTTGTCCGTGGACCAGTTGTAATCCATCCACTTTTTAAAGCTACCGTTACCTCATCAATAACTTTCTGATCTATACGTGGTGGTGAAAATGGAATCATGATTTGGTGAATTTGATTTGAGAATTATATGACACTTAAATGAACTCAAAGTTACAAATTATCTAGATAGGCGTTTTTGTTTATCTGAAGGTTTTTTTCTTAATAAGAGAAATTCTAAAATTCCTTTTAAATAACCCAAGCCATAACTTAAGTGTAAAACAGGAAATGTTTGAAAAACTTTAATAAAACCAATGTCTACATTCTCCCTAGCTATTTTCAAAGAAAAATAAATGGAAATCAATAGATAGAGAATAAATGGAATGGAAAAAAACATAAAAAAATAAAATGAAATTAAGGGGCTTACAACCAACATTAATATATAAAGCGTAAACATAGGCGGAATCAATTGTCTGATTGTTGTGACTGCCTTATGCTTCTTATTTACATAAACTTTCCAATAACCATATTGAAAAAACTGCATCCACAGACCTTTGTAATCTCCTCTAACGTAATATTTTAAAGACATATTCACATTGAAGAATATTTTTCCTCCTGCATGTAAAACCCTATAATTAAAATCATCATCTTGATTCCGAACTAATTCTTCATCAAAATAGCCTATTTTTTGAAAAACCCAAGCTGGATACATTGGAGTTCCAACTGTATCAACATAACCTGATTTGTCCAATGTGCGAAAATTACCCAATCCCATTCCAAAGGAAGTTGCCATTGCAAGCGCAATAATTTTCCCTTCATTATTTTGGTATACATTTTCAACCGCTCCACCAACGCACCAAATAGCATTATTGTTCTGTAAAGTGTCTACAGCATCTTTTAAATAATTTGAAGAAATTACTTGACGTGCGCCAATGATTTGAAAATAATCACATCCTAAACCTGCAATAATTCCAAGATTAAATGCGAATGGTGTAAGTTGCTTCTCGTTAACAACTATTTTAAGCGATACATACGTTTTTTTTAAATCTTCTAATAACTCAATTGTGCCATCATTACTTTTACCATCAATTACAAATAAATCAACCGAACAATCATTTGGTAATTCTGAATTATAGATTGCATGAATACATTCGGCGATACTATTTACTTCATTGCGACAAGGAATAATTACAGCAATTTTCATTTTTTTGGAAATTCTTTAGCTGGATTGCCTGCAACAATAGTATTTGAGTTAACATTCTTAACAACGACACTTCCAAGGCCTATCATAGAATCATTACCTATTTCTAGTTTTTGTCGAACGGAAGCAGAAGGAGCTACCCAGACATTTTCTCCAATTTTCACACTTCCTGCAATCATTGCATTTGCAATAATTAAACTATTTTTTCCAATTTCAACTCCGTGTGCAATATGAACCAAATTATCAATTTTCACGTGTTCACCAATGATTGTGGATCCCATCACTGCTTTGTCAATACACACATTATTTCCAATTTCAACATTACTTAAAATTAGAACATTACCAATATGCGGCATTAATTCATATTCATTATTCTCATTCAATTCATAGCCGAAACCAACACCACCTATAGTGCAATTGGAGCCAATTGCACAATTATCATGAATTATTGTATCCGATTTAATCACCGTATTAGCCCCAATAATCAAATTAGAACCAAGTTCACAGCCTTTTTCAATTACCACATTTGGACCGATTGAAACTTTCAATGAGTTGTACAAAACGCTTTCATGAATCACTGCATTCTGACTTATCTCTCCAAAAATTGGCTTATCATAGAAAAAAGCTTGTAATATTTTCTGAAATGCTTGTCTTGGATTTTCAACAGGAATTAAGACCAAATCACTTGATTTAACTGATTTTTCCGCATAAATATCCTTGCTTACAATGACCTTTCCAGCATTTATATTTTCAATTAAATGTGAATTTTTATCGGAACACCAACCAATCGAATTTTCATTAAAATTTACATCTGTAATTGCTAAAGCTTTGTTAATTCCTTGAATTTCATCACTCAATTGAATAGAGGAATTAACTGCGTGAATAATTTGTTGTAAACTGATCATATTAGTCAATTATCCAGCGAACGACATTGAACGCTTCGGCATATTTGGTTCCAATTTGAACGCCTCTTGTTCTAGCGACAGATCTCAAGAAATCTTCGTCTGAATATGGGCGATGAGCTTGGGATTCATAAGCCTTCAATGCATTTACTTTTGTTTGCACATGCTTTTCACTTAGGTGAACAAAACTTGAAGTAGTAAATGTTAAATTGTTCCATGGCAATTCATATGATAAAATTGAAGTGAACTTAAATGCTCGCAGTCCTTCAGTAGCAATTGTAGCATGGTCTTGGTGTAGATCGTGCATGTCAGGCATAAAAATTAATTCTGGTTTAATATCTGCCCGCATTTTGATTAAATCGTCTAAAATTTCTTGACGATGATAGCCAAATGTTCTGACATCATAATCGAAAAGAACTAAGTTTTCTGGTTTTACACCAAGAATTTTCGTTGCTGCTTTTACTTCAGTAATTAAAATGTCAGAAGGAAACTGAGGTAAAACAGATTGTTGACATGCAGAAAAGGCAGCATAATAAACTTCATGTCCTTCCTCAATCAACTTGGTAATTGTTCCACCACAACCAAATTCACCATCATCTGTATGTGGAGCTAAAACTAAAACTCTTTTTTTATTTTGCATATTCTCTTTTCTTTATTACAAAGATACGGATTCTTAATTATTCAGGAATCGCTTGCGATTTACTTGAAGCGTTCCATTTGTTAACAACAAGAATTATAAACATATAAAATACAATTCCACTTTGTCTTTGCAACATTCACTCAAACAACACATTATAAAGTTAAGTTTGAAATCATAATTATTAAATTGAAAAGTGAATATTCGACAACAAAATTAAACTTTTCTGTGGATTATTATTTTGTTTGTATCTTTGAAATGAAAATGATTAAAATGCGGTTAAAAGGAAAAAAGGTATTGGTTACCGGAGCGGATGGCTTTATTGGTTCCCATTTAGTTGAAAGTTTAATAAATGAAGGCGCTGTTGTAAGAGCATTTTGCTACTATAACTCTTTCAATAGTTGGGGATGGATCGATTCTTTCCCTAAAGATTTGCAACAGAAATTAGAGATTTTCACTGGAGATGTACGCGACCCAAATGGTGTTCGAGAAGCGATGAAAGACATTGATATTGTTTATCATCTTGCAGCATTAATTGCTATCCCATACTCCTATCACTCTCCAGATGCATATGTTGACACGAATGTAAAAGGGACCTTAAACATTATTCAAGCTGCTAGAGATATTGGCTGTGAAAGAGTTATTGTCACTTCAACAAGTGAAGTTTATGGAACCGCACAGTACGTTCCAATTGATGAAAATCATCCACGTCAAGGTCAATCACCTTATTCTGCTACAAAAATAGGTGCAGATAGTATTGCTGAATCTTTTTATAAAAGTTTTGATTTACCATTAACAATTGTACGTCCTTTTAATACTTATGGCCCACGTCAATCGGCAAGAGCAATTATCCCTACTATTATTTCCCAGCTTTTAAATAATATGGATGAAATTCATTTGGGTGATTTAACACCAACTCGCGATTTAGTATATGTAAAAGATACAGCACAAGGATTTGTTGAGATTTCTTTATGTGATAGCTTGATAGGTCATGATGTTAATATTGCTACAAAAAATGAAATTTCAATTGGCGATTTGGCAAATGAGCTCATTAAACAAATCAATCCAAAAGCAAAAATAATTCAAGAATCTGAACGTATGCGTCCTGAAAAATCAGAAGTATTTAGACTTTTTGGTGATAATAGCAAATTGATTTCACATACAAATTGGAAACCAACTCATAATTTATCCCAAGGATTAGAAAAGACAATTGAATGGTTTAGAAATCCGGAAAATTTGAAAAATTATAAAGCCGATATTTACAATATTTAATGCAAGAGAACTTTCCAAATATTGTTTCTAAAATCAGAGAATTGTATGGAGAAGGATTTATTCCCTTACATGCCCCTTATTTCGGCGGGAATGAGAAAAAATATTTAAATGATTGTATAGATTCCACTTTTGTTTCTTCTGTAGGTCAATATGTGAACTTATTTGAACAAAAACTAGCTGAATTTACTGGTACAAAGTATGCCATCGCGACGGTTAATGGAACATCTGCATTACATGTTTCTCTTATTTTGGCCGGAGTTGAAGCAAATGATGAAGTTTTGACGCAAGCTTTGACTTTTGTTGCTACTTCAAATGCGATTTCATACATTGGTGCTTCTCCTGTATTTATAGACGTAGACAGAGACACCATGGGTCTTTCTCCGGAAAAATTAGAAAATTTTCTTACTAATGAAACTGTCATGAACGCCGATGGGTTTTGTTATA
>JBIIWQ010000302.1:0-2944 GCA_044338805.1 Crocinitomicaceae bacterium | reverse complement strand
CGACTTAAATGGTCACCACAAAATGTTCTTTCACTTGTTGCATTCGTTTTAGTATTATCCCCATTCTGAATAAATCCATTGTCACGTGGTAATCTTGTGAATTACAAATTTCCTTCCAAGCAGAAAACATAGAATTGCTCCAACGAATATCATCAAGTATAAATAGAGTGTCATTGTGAGTATGCGGATTTAATAATTCCAAATAGTTTTTTAATGCTGTGCCATCGTGATGCCCATCAATAAACACGATGTCGTATTTTTCTCCAGAATATGATTCTAAAAAGGAACTGAATGTTGTATGGATACTTTCAATATTCTTGCAATTCAATTTACTAAAATTCCCTAATGCTTCATTCCTTGTTGCACGACAAGCTTCAACGGTTACAATGTTTGAGTCTAAATTTCCCTTACTAAAATGGATCGATCCTATCCCCAACGATGTTCCAAATTCTAAAATACATTTCGGTTTATAAAATGCTGAAAGTTGGTAAAGTAGATTACCATATTTTCCTTTTGAAGAGCTTGTTTTAAATAGTTGAGAAATCTGGCGTTCATTACTTAGCTTCTTTGAACCGACGCCAAAATCTTCAATTGTAATTGTTCGATTGTCTGCTTTTAAAGATTTGAACAATTTTTCACGCTCTTCAAGAAAGTTTTCATCGAGTGAAATTTGCATGCACTTATCTACAAAATCATAAACAAAAGGAGAATGTGTTCCATGTCTTCCTTTGGAGTTCCAACGATATTTTATATATTCGAAAGCTAAATTCACAATACAAATTAAAGAAAACTTTCTCCAATTCATGAAATATCAGTTCACAGAAGTAGAAATTCTAAAGCAAAAAAACAAAGTGTTTAGTGATAATCCTGAATTAGAGCTAGTTGAGCCATGCAGAATTGGTGAAGGAGTTTTGCAGCTAACTTCTGCTGAAAAGGATAATTATTCTAAAATGTATCGAAAATATACCGCTTCAGTAAGTTTTTTTATTCCAGCTTCAGGTTCAGGATCTCGAATGTTTCAATTTTTACATGATTTTTTAGATGAACCGAATAATGAGAATAAAAGTCATGTTGAACGATTTTTAAATTCAATTTCTGATTTTGCATTTTTCAAACAAATTCCAACAGAAATGCAAAATGTTCTGCTTAATCAATCTATTTCGTTTGAAGAAATAGTTGCTTATTTATTAGATAAAGATGGTTTGAATTTTGGACATTTACCAAAAGGATTGATTCCATTCCATAATAATGAAACTGAGATTTTAAATCCATTTCAAGAGCAGGTTATTCAGGGGGCTGAATTAGGAAAAACTGATTTGTCGTTTCATTTCACGATTCAATTGGCTTATGAAAATGAAATTCAAAATGCAATTCAATCAATTAAAACCTCCAAAACATCATTTTCTGAGCAATCTGTTGAAACGAATTCCATTGCATTCAAAGAAAATGGCGAAGTTTTTTTAAATGATGAAAATGAAATTGTTTCGCGTCCAGCTGGACATGGAGCGTTATTATCCCATTTAAATAAAATAAACGATGAAATTATTTTCATAAAAAACATTGATAATGTTCAGCATCCAAAAAATACTGCAATTGCATTAGTTACGTGGCAAGAATTAGGTGGTGTTTTGTTGCAGTTTAAGGAAGACGCGTTGAAAGTGTTTTTAAATCCTACGATAGAATCTCTAATAGGATTAAACAACAAATACCAAGTATATTCTGATTCTCAAATTGAAAAGTGCAAAACCACTGCAGAAATAAAAGCTTTATTGAACCGACCAACTAGAGTTTGTGGAATGGTGAAGAATGAAGGTCAACCAGGTGGTGGTCCCTTTTGGATCAATGACCAAGGAGTAATTTCAAAGCAAATTGTAGAAAAATCTCAGATTTCAAATAATGCTGATCAAAATAAAATATTGATTCAAAGTACCCATTTTAATCCGGTATTGATTGCGGCTTCACCAAATTCATTAGATAGTAAAAACCTTGATCTAAATGAATTTTGTGATGATAAAAAGTACTTTATCGTTCACAAAAAACACCATGGTCAAAAAATCCGTTTTATAGAACTTCCAGGTTTATGGAATGGCGGAATGGCTTTTTGGAACACGATTTTTGTTGAAGTTCCAAATGTAACTTTTAGTCCTGTGAAAACAGTACTAGATTTGTTAAATGAGGCGCATACAGATTGAAAAGATTAAGCATTATAATATCACTCCAGCCGCAACTGTATTATTCGTATTCTCATTTATCAAAATAAAAGCACCTGTTTTTCTGTTGTGTTTATAGGAATCAAAACTTACATTTTCTGCTGTTTTAATATGTACTTTGCACAATTCATTTAGTTGAACATGCCCGTCACTTTCTTCGTCTTTGTAACTGTGAATGTTGATTTTTCCAATTACTTCCTTAATCACTGCTTTACTGGTAAAACTATTTTGTTGGAAGATTAATTTCTGACCGTTTTGAAAGGATTTATTGTCCATCCAACAAATTGTTGCTTCAATGTTATTGTCATTTTGAATGGATTGGTTTGAAGGTACAATCGTACTTCCTCGGCTAACATCTAAATCATCTGATAAATGTATGATTATTGGTACTCCAGCATGTGCTTCGTGCACTTCAAGTCCATTTCTTTCAATTTTCGCAATTGTTGTTTGACTATCCAATGGATAAATTGAAATTTCATCACCTTTCCGAAAAGTTCCGCTTAAAATACTTCCGGCATAACCTCTGTAATCATGCTGTTCATCTGTCTGAGGTCGAATCACATATTGCACTTGGAAACGACTTTCTTTCGAAGTTTCTTCATGATCAATTTCAACATTTTCCAAAAAATCGAATAGGGTAGTACCTTTATACCAATTTATTTTTTCAGATTTATTCACAACATTATCTCCAGCCAAAGCACTGACAGGAATAAACGATATTTTTTTAAGTCCGA
>JBIIWQ010000301.1:0-2945 GCA_044338805.1 Crocinitomicaceae bacterium | reverse complement strand
ATGAATTTGCTGAAAAAGCCTTAGAAGCAGGAGCTAAATATGTTATTATTGATGAAGAAGCTTTCAAAACAAACGATTCTATATTTCTTGTGCCTGACTCTTTAGTCTATTTACAAAACTTAGCAACATATCACCGTTTAAAATTTGATATCCCTATCATAGGAATTACTGGAAGTAATGGGAAAACGAGCACCAAAGAATTAATTAATTGCGTCCTTTCAGAAAAATACACTGTTCTTTCTACAAAAGGAAATTTTAATAATCACATTGGAGTTCCATTGACTCTTTTAAATTTAACACAAGAGCATGAAATCGCCATCATTGAGATGGGAGCCAATAAATTCAAGGACATCGAAGAATTATGTACTATTGCGCTTCCGAATTACGGAATTATCACCAATATAGGAAAAGCACATTTAGAAGGTTTTATCAATTTTGAAGGTGTTTTAAAAACTAAAAAAGAACTTTATACATCAATAGCAAATAACTTAGGAACGATTGTTTACAATGAAGATGATGATGTATTAAAAACAAATCTACCTCAGGGAACGAAAACAATTTCTTATGGAACATCTTCTACTGCAGAAATACAAGGTGAATTAATTGGTTTATCACCTTTTGTTCAACTTAAATGGAAAAAAGATGATTACATCTCCACTACTATTCAGACGAATATGATTGGGAAATACAATTATTATAATTTCTTGGCTGCAATTTCCTTTGGAATACTTTTTAAGGTGCCAGAAGAAACAATAAATCATGCAATTTCAATTTATTCTCCTGATAACAATCGATCTCAAGTAAAAAAAACAGAAAACAATACTTTGATATTAGACTGTTACAATGCTAATCCATCCAGCATGCGTTCCGCTATTGAAAGCTTTGCTATGATTAATAATGAAAATAAAATTCTCATTATTGGCGATATGTTGGAACTTGGAAATGATTCAGCACAAGAGCATCTTTTAATTGCCGAATTTGTAAAACAACTCGGATTAAAAGGGTTTTCTGTTGGACCGCTTTTTGCTGCAATTAGAACCGATGCTTTCATCAAACAATTCGAGCATAAAAATGATGCTTTGCTCTATATAAAGGAAAATCCAATTGCGAATAAATTGATTTTACTAAAAGGATCACGAGGAATAGGTCTTGAAACGTTAGAAGAAAGTTTATAACAAAAAAAAGGAGCTCAATAAATTAAGCTCCTTTTCTCTTTTTAATATTTATTAACCTTTAAGAAGGTTTCTAGAAATTACAATTTTCTGAACTTCAGAAGTACCCTCATAAATTTGAGTAATTTTTGCATCACGCATTAAACGTTCAACATGGTATTCTTTCACATATCCGTATCCACCATGAATCTGAACTGCTTCAACCGTATGTTCCATAGCTACTTTAGAAGCATATAATTTTGCCATTGCACTCGATTGGTCATAATTTCTTCCCATATCTTTATCTAAAGCAGACTTATAAACCAATAATTTAGCAGCTTCAATATCAGTTGCCATATCCGCTAATTTGAAAGCGATTGCTTGGTGTTTACTAATTTCTTTGCCAAATGCTTTTCTTTCTTTCGAGTAAGCCAATGATAATTCTAAAGCACCGCCCGCTATGCCTAAAGCTTGAGCAGCAATACCGATTCTACCTCCAGAAAGTACTTTCATTGCAAATGTGAATCCGAAACCATCTTCACCAATTCTATTTTCTTTTGGAACTTTAACATCCGTGAACATTAATGTATGCGTATCACTTCCTCTAATTCCCATCTTATCTTCTTTGGCACCAACGATGAAGCCTTCCATTCCTCTTTCGATAATAAAAGCATTAATACCTTTATGACCTGCTGCAACATCCGTTTGAGCAATAACCAAGTAAACAGAAGCTGAAGAACCATTTGTAATCCAGTTTTTTGTTCCATTCATTAAATAATAATCGCCCATATCAAAAGCAGTTGTTCTTTGTGATGTAGCATCTGAACCTGCTTCAGGCTCTGACAAACAAAAAGCACCAATTTTCTCACCTTTAGCAAGCGGAATTAAATATTTTTGTTTTTGCTCTTCTGAACCATATTTATCCAATCCCCAGCAAACCAAAGAATTATTAACTGACATACAAACGCTTGTGGAAGCATCAACTTTAGAAATTTCTTCCATTGCCAAAACGTAGGATAACGTATCCATACCGCTTCCTCCGTATTCTGGGGAAACCATCATTCCCATAAAACCAAGTTCACCTAATTGTTTAATCTCTTCGGTTGGAAATTTCTGATCTCTATCTCGTTCAATTACACCAGGTTTCAAAACATTTTGTGCAAAATCTCTTGCTGCCTCTTTAACAGATAATTGTTCTTCAGTTAATTCAAAATTCATGATGTATATTTTGTTTTTATTTATATCTTGCCTTGTTGCAAATTTAAAGTAATAATTTTATTTTTCATCTTAAAAAACATGAATACATTCGAAATTATTGGATTAATGTCAGGCACATCTTTAGATGGTCTCGATATTGCTCACGTTGAATTTAAATTCGATTCAAATAATCAAGATAGTTTTAAACTTTTAAATTATTCAACTTTTGATATTCCCAAAGAATTAAAACAAAAGCTTATTGATGCGCCTGATTATTCTATACAGTCCATACTAATGTTAAACAAAGAATTAGCTGTTTTGTTTGCAAATTGCGTAAACGATTTTATAGTATCAAAAAAAATAAATAAAAATTCCATCAGAGCAATATCTAGCCATGGTCAAACAATTTTGCATCAACCGAAAAATGGCTTTACATTGCAAATTGGTTGTGGATCAACGCTCTCCTATTTAACTAAAATTGATGTTGTCAATGATTTTAGAACGCGCGATGTAATTGCTGGAGGACAAGGAGCACCGCTTGTTCCAATTGGAGATTTTGGACTATTCCATTCCCAAGCTGAAGCATTTTTAAACATT
>JBIIWQ010000045.1:0-10426 GCA_044338805.1 Crocinitomicaceae bacterium | reverse complement strand
GGAAACGTATTCAGCAGGTTTTGATATTATAATCGCCTGTACCGGTGCAGATACACATATTATTACTCCTGAAATTTATAGTAATTTATTACAAGGAGAAACGGGTAAAAAGGTTGTTATTGATATCGCTTTGCCGCAGGATTTAGATCCTCAAATTGTTGCGAATCACAATGTGACACATATTTCTGTTGACTTACTTCAGAAAATTTCAAACGAGAATTTAAAAGAGCGATCGAAAGAAATTCAACATGTAGAGGAGATTATCGCTGAAGCATTGTTTAATTTCAAGCAAATACAAAAGATCAGAACAGTTGAACTTGCAATGCGGGACGTTCCTCAAAAAGTAAAAGAAATTAGAGCTACTGCCATGAATGAAGTGTTCAAAAATGAGCTAGCAGAATTAGACGAACATTCCAAAGAAGTATTAGACAAAATTATTGGCTACATGGAGAAGAAATACATGAGCATGCCGATGATTATGGCAAAAGAAATTCTATTAAAAAAATAAACATGCAACACATTCGAATTGGATCAAGAGGTAGTGATTTAGCTTTATGGCAAGCCAATCATGTGAAAAATCAATTAGAACAATTAGGATGTAGTGTTGACATTACGATTATCACAACTCAAGGAGATGCAATCCAGGATTTGAGTTTCGATAAATTGGAAGGAAAAGGTTTTTTTACTAAGGAAATTGAACATGCATTGCTTGAGAAATCAATTGATTTGGCAGTTCATTCGCACAAAGATTTAGAAACCAATCAACCGGAAGGATTAATCATTGCTTGCGTGTCAGAACGCGAAGATCCAGCTGATTTATTATTGGTTGCAAAAAGTGCTGTTGATTCAACTTGTTTGTGGGACTTAAAAGAAAATGCAATTATTGGAACTTCATCTGCTCGAAGGAAATCGCAAGTCGTAGGCTTTAGAGAAGACGTTTCCATTAAAGATTTACGTGGAAATGTACCAACAAGAATTCAGAAATTACGAGAAGGACAATACGACGCTATATTATTAGCAAAAGCTGGTGTTGATCGTTTGAAAATTGACCTTTCAGAATTCCATGTTGTTGTTTTAGATCCAACAGAATTTATTCCTGCTCCAGCGCAAGGAGTATTAGCATTACAAATTCGTGAAGAAGATCAGACTTTATTTACACTCCTTCAAAAAATGAATCATTCGACCGTTCAAAAGCAAATTGCAATAGAACGTAAAGTTTTGAATTTAATGCAAGGTGGTTGCCAATTGCCTTTAGGAGTGTATTGTGATGATAACAATGTTGTTTTTGTTTCATATACTGCTAATTGGGAGAGCGGAGCAAACTGGTATGAATATGCAGCAGAAGACCTTTCGAATCTCGCGGAAATTATTGTAGAAGACCTTGTTGCAGCGGCAAACGAAGAACTTGAATAAATCCATTTTTATATCAAAAGATTTAAGTGAAGTAACATTACTTCAACAATTCTGTTTAGCGAATAATATCAACCTAATTGGCTCTTCTTTAATTCGATTCGAAGCCGTTTCATTTGAAGTTAACCAAACGTACGATGTGCTTTTTATTTCAAGTATCAGAGCTGCTGAGTTTTTCTTGAAAACAGAGAAGATTAAGCCTGAAACAGTTATTGCTTGTATTGGTCAAATAACTGCACGTAAACTAGAGGAGTTAGGATTAAAAATTACTTTCGTTGGAGAGAAATCTGGCAATCCAATCGAAGTTGCTGAAGAATTCAAAAAATGGTTAGGGAATCGAACGGTTCTAATTCCACAATCTAACATCTCAAAACGAACTATCGGGTCACTTCTTCCTTCCAGTCAATGTATTGAACCTATTGTTTATAAGACAGTATTGGATTGTGAAGTAATTCCAGCATGTGAAACTTACGTTTTTACAAGTCCATCCAACGTTGACAGTTTTATGGAATGCAATGAATCGCCTCAAGGAAAAATCATTGCTTGGGGAGAAACAACAAAAAAATGCATTGAAGGAAAAGGAATTACTGTTTCAAATACACTTCAAAAAGCAGAAGTTGGAGAGTTGATAAAACTTCTTTAAATTCTCGGAAGTAAATTATCAAAACTTACTTTTTCACAAACTGCAATGTCTTCGTAATTTCCCCTGTGTTAATTGAAATAAAATAAACTCCTGCTGCTATATTTTCGTGTCAATTATCACATTGAACCAATCTTCGAGAATTGCTGTGTATATCTTAAAAGCTTATAAAAATAAGAATGAAAAGTAATTTTAATATCATAATATATTTCTTGAAAGCAAAAAAGGCCTTTATTAAAAGACCTTTTCTATATTTCTATAAGTGCGTGTGCGTGTTTTATTTTACAACAAATTGTAATACTTTTTGTGCATCTCCAGATTTTATTGTGATAAAATAAGATCCTGCTGACAAAGATTGTGTATCCATCATTACAAGATTGCTGCCAATTGCAGCATTTATATTATGATTTTGAACAATTTTTCCAGTTACATCTTGTATTTGTATTTGAACAGTTTTAGCTTCCTTTGCTTTGAACTCAAGATTAACCTCATTTTCTGCTGGATTTGGATATAATGCCAAACCATCAATCTCACCTAGTTCAGAAATTGTTAGAACAATATTATCCGATGGACCTCCAGAATATATATTAATATCATCTAAGAAAATATTATTTCCGTTTGCCCCTTCAAAAATGAATTTATAGTTAAAATTTTCAACCCAATAAGCACTTGTCACATTCGTCATATGAACAGTTGTCCAATCAGCAATACCAGTTGGAGTCCAAGAAGAATTAACAGCTATATTTGATAACGAAGAACCACAAATTGTTTTTCGTTGTACCCATGTTGATCCACAATTAGAAGTCAAAAAAACTTTTAAACATTCATTGTCTGTTTCCAGTCGTTGACGATAAGCATATCTAAAACTCAGAGTCAAACCACTTCCTGCAGTTACTCCAGACAGATCAACAGGTGATGCAATTAATTCATCTAGATTTGAGCCAGATTGGCCAAAATTTATCAATTTAACAGATTTAGTTCCTGAATGCCCGACTGTGTTATCTAAAACAAATGCATTGTTACTTCCAGTATTTACAACTTGCCAATTATTTGTTGCACTTAAAGTTGAATACAATTCAAATCCTTCAAAGAAAGGCAATGAACTAGAATTTTCTAACACATTAACATATTGAGTTTTAGTTTCAGAATCAATAATTGAGCCATCAGTTGCCGTCAAAGTAACCTCATATATACCAGGAGTTGAATAGGTAATTAATGGATTTTGACTTGTTGAGGTTGAAGGCGTTCCTGAAGGGAAATTCCATGTCCAGCCATTTGCTGTATTGTATGAATCGTCTGTAAATTGAATTTGATCTCCTACACAAACTGTTGTTTTATTAGAGATAAAATCTGCTTTACACATTGCTGCTGGTGTATTAATACCCGTTGCTACTGCATTCCCAGAAGAAGCTAAATTCGTTAAATAACTCAAACTAGTAAATTCAGATTCCATTATCGTTGCTTGATCATATGAAAACATATTTTGACAAGCATTGTAACTCATATAATTCTCAATTTGATCTAATGCATCAAATCCATAAGAATCATTTGTAGGAGTTTGATTACAACTATTTAATGTTGGGGAACATGAATAAAAGGCCTCTGATTGAGGCGGAGTATCACAGCAATAATCACCGTTGTTGTTACAATTATTTGAATGGCATCCTCCTTGAAAAGTATGCAATAAACCAAAGCAATGGCCTACTTCATGAGTAATCGTTCTTCCATCTTCACCTGCAGCAGTACCTACAGTTCCAGTATAATCCTGTCTCATCGTCAAACCATAAGTATTTGCAGGCCCACCCCAGGTTTCTGGAAATTGTGCATAACCTAAAATAATTGAACCATCTGGATTTGGCACATCAATCGAGTTTACAATCCAAACGTTGAAATATTTGTTTCTTGGCCATGCATTTAATCCTCCACTTGAGGTAAATTTATGCGGTTCTGAATTCATGTCGATTTCATAAGTAACATTTGAGGCAACATCCTTCCGTTCGATTCCATTGGTGCAATTACCGTTAGGGTCTATTTTCG
Organism: Crocinitomicaceae bacterium; assembly: GCA_044338805.1. GTDB lineage: Bacteria > Bacteroidota > Bacteroidia > Flavobacteriales_D > Crocinitomicaceae > M0103. The sequence continues at coordinate 6,339 of JBIIWQ010000045.1, read as the reverse complement.
CCAAAATAAATTGAATTTGCATTGAAGCTGCATTCGTTTTAAATGGCGCTGTTGGAGTTAAACGTGTATTAACAGTGTCCAAATTTAATCTGTTGAAATCTCTGTTTAAAACATCTAAAGTAGACTGAATTTGAGCAACTGAAATATTCCCAATACCATTATCATGTAAAATATGAAATACAACAGGAATTGTTTTAATTACTTTTTCATGTCCAGATTGAGACGCTGCAGCTTTACTCATACTCTGATGGATTTCATCTGCCATTCCTGGAGAATTATCCATTCGCTGTTGGAGTTTTTTATCTGTTCCACACCAATTAGCAGTTTTTTGCGAAAAACCTATAAAACTCAATGAGCAAATGGAAATTAATATAATTTTCTTCATTTAAAATTTTTATTTAACAACAAATTGCATAACTTTTTGGGATTCCCCTGATTTTATAGCTACAAAATAAACTCCAGATGACAATGCTTGTGTATCCATTACAACAAGATTAGCCCCAATAGCTGCATTCACATTATGGTATTGTACAATCTTACCCGTTACATCTTGAATTTGGACTTGAACTGTTTTTTCGTCCTTGACAATAAACTGAAGATTGACTTCATTTTCTGCTGGATTAGGATACAAAGATAAACCATCAATTTCATCTAATTCTGTAACATTCAAAACTATAACATCAGAAGGTCCACCGGAATAGATATTTATATCATCTATATATATATTATTCCCATTTGCCCCATCGAATCTAAATTTATACTTAAAATTATCAACCCAATATTCGCTGGTAATATTCGTCATATGTATTGTTGTCCAATCTGACGCACTAGTCGGCGCCCAAGAAGTTGACACGGCAGTTGATGATAAAAGTGATGCACAAATAGTTTTACGCTGAACCCATGTGTCTCCACAGTTGGAAGTTAAAAATACTTTCAAACATTCACTATCAGTTGATAAACGCTTACGATAAGCATATCTAAAACTTAATGTCACACCACCTGTCCCAGCAGTAATTCCAGATAAGTCAACAGGCGAAGCAACCAATTCATCAACGTTTACACCGGTTTGTCCAAAATTTGAAAGCTTCACACTTTTGCTTCCTGAATGGGCAGCAGTTGTTGTGATTTCAAACGCATTGTTTGTATTCACATTCACAACCTCCCAATTTGTTAAATTACTCAACATTGAATACGCTTCAAAACCATCGTAGAAAGGCAATGTTGATGCAGCTGGCAAAACTCTAATGTACTGAGTTTTGATTTCTGAATCACTAATTGAACCGTCTGTCGAAGTTAACGATACTTCATAAAAACCAGGAGTTGAATAAGTAACGGTAGGATTTTGACTTATCGAAGTCGAAGGTGTTCCTGAAGGAAAACTCCAAGTCCATCCAACTGCTACATTATATGAATCATCATTGAACTGAACGACATCCCCAACACATACGGTAGTTTTATCTGCTGTAAATTGTGCTTTACACAAATAAGGATTGCCACTTGCGCCAACTGCTGCTAAGTTTGCTGCTGAAATAACATTACTTCTTCCTCCTACAGAAGAGGTAATTGCATTTCTCATCCTAGTTACTTGACCAAGAGTGAACATTTTAGAACAATAAGAGTAATCCATGTAATTTTCAACATTATCTCTCATTGCAGAACCCCAATAGGCATCATCGCCGTTGCATGAATTAGCATTTATTGAACATGAAGTGACACCTCTGCATTCTGGTGTATCTACTACATCATCATCATAATCACAATTGTCTATTGGTCCAATTGGTCCTGCCCAACTTTGTGTATTCCAACATGGATCTGCTGCACTCGTTGCAGTACCATTGCACCCTGGATTATTAGTTCCTCCCCATGTATGAGAGAGATTTAACCAATGCCCAACTTCATGCGTTAAAGCGCGACTTCCATTCACACTTCCTGGACTCAAAGAGCCAACATAATTAAACAATATCCAAATTCCATTAGTCATTCCAGTCCCAGACCAAGTAGAAGGATTTGTAGTATATCCAGCAGCGCCACCAATTTCACCACAGACAAATATATTCAGGTACTTATTTCCGGCCCAAGCACCATTGTAAACATTATTTCCTGTTTTAATTGCATCTACTTGAAGATCTCCATCTGCACCATTATAACTCATTGAGCTCACTGTTCTTGTAATACCCGAAAAACACGCTCCATTTGGAGCCTTTGTAGCCAATACAAATTCGATTTCTACATCTGCTGGCATACCTTGAAAATCGGCATTTACATTTGAAGCATCTGCATTTAATAGACGATAATCTCTATTCAATATATCTAAGGCATCATAAATATTTTCATCGCTAATATTTTCAACTCCGTTCACATGTAAAATGTGAAAAACAACAGGAATTTTATAAACAATCCCTTTAGGAATTTGGTTATTTGATTGTTCATGTTGACGAATAATTTCATCTTGCTGAAAAGAAAGTACGGCTGCGGGATTCTGCATTTGTTCTCTCAATTTCTTATGTTGAAGACAATATTCAACAGATTCACCATCACGGGTGTTACCCAAGTCGATTTTTTTAGTTTGTGAATTTCCGTATAGAGCAGTGATCATGGAGAACCCTAGAAAGAGTAAAGTATTTCTTTTCATAGTTATAACAGTTTGTGCTTATTTAAAAACGTTCTAAAGTACAAAAGGTTTGTACACTTCAAAAATAAAAATTAGCAAACGGTAAATATTAATGTCGAAAGGTTTGATTCCTAATTGTTATACTAAGTCTTTCAAACTACAAATCACTGGATTTGACTCTGTTTTGTGAATCAACATAACTAGTTTATTTACAACATAATTAGGGCTAGTTAATTCCCCATTTTCATGTAAACTCATAAAATTATCAAAGCTTGAAAAGTCAACTTTATTGGAAGCCCTAATTTTTTTCTGCATTGAAGTATCAATTACTCCAGGTGCAGCAGAAAATACTTTAATATTCCTTCCTTTTTCTTGCTCTTCAAGATAAATAGTTTCAGAAAATCGGTCCATTGCAATTTTTGATGAACAATAAGCAGCCCAAGAAGGGATTGGTCTATTGGCAGCACCAGAACTAATATTTATTATTGTTAGCCTCTTCTCTAAAGGTGTTTGGCGCAGAAATTCTTGACACAAAATCATTGGAGAGATTGTGTTTACTGTCATTACTTCTTGAATATCAGATTCATGTTGATCACTAACACGTTGGATATTTCCAATTACACCTGCATTATTTATCAAGACAACTTCATTTTCTTTGCTATCAAATTTGACTGATTTCACTTCATTCACATTAGATAGATCGCAGTGGATAAAATTAAAATTGGGATGATCAAATGAATGTGATCGTCCAATTCCAGTTACTAGATGTCCAGCAGTAAGAAAATATTCAACAAATTCTTTACCTAATCCTTTTGAAACGCCAGTTACATAAATGTGCATAGTGTATGTTAATTACAAATTGCGAGTTACGAGTTATGGGTTGCACAATTTCAACGAAAATCGAGTGATGAATGATGAGTTTGAAAACAAGAATAACAAAAACTCGTTAATATCTGGATTACGACAAAGCTTGTTCTAAATCTTCGATTAAGTCTTCAACATCTTCTACACCAACACTCAAACGCAATAAATTATCTACGACTCCCGCTTTTTCACGTTCCTCTTTTGGAATGGAAGCATGTGTCATAGTTGCAGGATGATTGATCAACGATTCGACTCCACCTAATGATTCAGCCAATGAAAATACTTTAAAAGAAGATGCAACTTTGAAGGTATTTTCAATTGCTTTGTCTTTTAGTACAATTGAAATCATTCCACCAAAATCACGCATTTGCTTTTTGGCAATTTCATGGTTATGATGTTCAGGAAAACCTGGCCAATAAACTTTTTCTATTTTCGAATGATTCTTAAGGTATTCAGCAATCTTTCGTCCGTTAAAACAATGTCTCTCCATTCTTAAATGAAGTGTTTTAATTCCTCTTAATACTAAGAATGAATCCATAGGGCCAGGATTTGCGCCAGAACTATTCAAAATGAAATACAACTTCTCATGAATTTCAGAATCATTCGTAATTAACGCTCCCATCACAACATCCGAGTGACCTCCTAAATATTTTGTTACCGAATGCATCACGATATGTGCACCCAAGTCAAGCGGATTTTGTAAATAAGGTGATGCAAACGTGTTATCTGCAACCAATATGATATTATTAGCAGAAGCAATTTTAGCACACGCTTCAATATCGATGATTTGCATTGTAGGATTTGTAGGTGTTTCAGCCCAAATTACCTTAGTATTACTGTTGATATATTTGTGTAAATTTTCAGCATTTGTAAGGTCGATAAAGTGAAATTTGATACCGAATTTTTCATAAATTTTGGTGAATAAGCGATACGTACCACCATATAAATCGTCTCCGGTAATTACTTCATCACCAGGTTGCAACATTTTCAAAACAGCATCTGTCGCTGCCACACCACTACTAAAAGCAACACAATGTTTCCCGTTTTCTAAAGCAGCCAAAGCATCTTGTAATGCCTCTCTCGTTGGATTTTTCCCTCGTGCATAACCATAACCTTTATTCACTCCAGGTGATTCCTGAACATAAGTCGACGTTTGATAAATAGGAGTCATAATCGCTCCCGTTGTTGGGTCTGCATGTACACCTGCGTGGATTGCTTTTGTGCCGAATTTCATACTTTAACTGATTTATTTTGTAAGTAAGGGCAAAGTTAATTCTTAAATCGACAATTATTCGATTGCCCTTTGACAATTTTTAAGGCGTGTAATGTTTTAGTAATTTTAGCACGGTGAGTGAAAGTGTGAAACATAAAATAATTCAATTATTGCAGGATGTAAGTCAATTCAATACGAACGATGTATTGGTGAATATTGAGCATTCCTCGTTGTTACCAATTCTAGATTTATCTAAATTTGATCAGACTCAAGATTACCTTCCGTTTAAATCAATTGTATCTAACGCAAAAAAAACTGAAAAGGAACAAGGAATTTTTCCTCTGTGTCTTTCCCGAGGGGTGATTGAATGGGAATTTAAACAATCAATTATAAGCACTCCACTTCTATTAAGTCCTGTTGAAATAGAACTAAAAAAAGTTGACAACACCATTCGTTTTTCATGTGATGAAGAATTGTCGTTCATCAATCCATTTTTAATTAATCGCTTACAACGGGAGTTTGAACTAAAACTACCTATAGAAATTTTAAGCTTAGAACAATTGATTGAGTTTCTTGAAAACAATAATTTCAAAAACATTCAGTTAAATGCAAACTTCTTAGGAAATTTTCATCACCACAGATTTGAAATAATCAAAGAATTAGAGGAATTAAGCAATGAAGTTCCAAATGCGGCAATTTCTAGCCTTTTGGGAGATGAAAGCAAGGTTGAATCTTTTGAATTAAAACTTAATTCCAATCTTTTATTTCCAGCTGATACAGATCAATATTCCGTTTTTGATGCAATTGAAAATGAACATACGGTTATTCAAGGACCACCAGGAACGGGAAAATCGCAAGTATTATCCAATCTTTTGGCAAAATTTCTCATTGATAACAAATCTGCTCTTGTCATTTCTGAAAAAAGGGTTGCTTTAGAAGTTCTTCAAAAGAAACTCGGTCAATTTGATTTGGGACATTTATGCTTTATTGCAACTTCGGAAACCATTTCAAAAGATGTTTTAAATTCATTAAAAGATTCATGGACACGATTAGAAAAATTCGATTTAAAAAACGCTATAAATCTCCAATTGTCTGAGCAATATATTGCTCAATTACAAATGCAGTTAGATTTATTGAATCAAAAAGAATTAATTGGAGGAATCAGCTATTCCCAATTTCATGAATTAGCAAAAGAAACTGATTTCGAAATCGCAAACTTCTCATCAGATTTACCTTCACTTGATTTATGGTTTGAAGCAAAAAACAACGTTTCAACGTTTTTCAATGAAGGAATAAATACGTTCATCAGTAGAATTTCTTTTGGCGTTTTTAAACAAGATTCATTCAAACAATTTGATCAAAGTATCAATTTATGGCTGAATGAATTAAATAAATTAAAAGGTCAATTTCAAATTGAAACGTGGTTGGATCTTCAAAAGGCGATGAAAAAAGCGGCAATTTGCCAAAGCTTTGACAATCCAAGCTTCAGAAGGCATCAAGCAATTTTAACACCTGATTCAAAGGAACAAAAGAAATTTTTAAAGCTCAGAAAAAAGTTCATCCAGCTACAAATCATCCAAAGTAATTTAGACTTTGAAAAATCAAATTGGAAGATTTTTCCTTCGTTATCAGAGACCGAAAACCTCTTACA
>JBIIWQ010000005.1:0-31241 GCA_044338805.1 Crocinitomicaceae bacterium | reverse complement strand
CTTTTCATACTGATAGTGTCAATTATTTCATTGATTCGATGGCAAATTACCTTCAAGATGCGCGCATTCGAAATTTCCAAAAATGGCCTATAATAGGTGTTTATGTGAATTGGAATGGCTTCGTTGGAATGACGTACCAAGAAGATTTGGATTTTTTAAAAACATATATTGAGCAACGTTCTGTTTGGATAGATAATAATCTTCCTGGCATTTGTGATTTATCCATAAAAGAAAATGCTTTTGTTCCGCAATACCACAAAGTTTGGCCGAATCCAATGAGTGAAGACGGATATATTGGTTTTACGCTGTTCAATGAAGGAGAAGTTGCATTTGAGGTGTTTGATCTTACTGGAAGAAAAGTTTATTCAGACAATTTTGGATATAAATCAAAAGGTGAACATGCTCATTCACTTCCGTTATCGCTTTTATCAGAAGGGAATTACATTTATAGTTTAAAACAATCTGGAATTCAAATCGGAACTGGAAAAATAAGTATCAAATAAGATGAACGCTTTTTTTCGAGGATTTGGATATGCTTTCAATGGAATAGCTGTTTTAATTAAAACTGGGCTAAATTTTAAAATTCAACTAATAGCTTTTTGCTTCGTTTGTTTTGCTGGCTTTTATTTTAAAATCACTTCGACAGAATGGCTCATTATAATGGGTGTTTCTGCTCTCGTTTTGTCTTTAGAAGCCTTGAACACGTCCATTGAAAAGTTATGTGATCTCTATTCGACTGAAGAAAATGATAAAATCAAAATAATCAAAGATATTGCGGCAGGTGCTGTTTTAATTACTTCCTTTTTTGCAGGTATTGTTGGGGTACTAATCTTTTGGAAATATATTATATAGTGACATACATTTAGTAAAATCTGTCCATGTCCGCGAAGTAGCACCGAAGGTAATTATCACAAATTTTAAGCGCAAAATATAAGCTATGTGCGGAAGTTAAAGCAATCTCCAGTAGGAGCTTTGTATAATTTGTCTATGATTTAAGTACAAAAAACTAGGTGGGTAAGTTAAATGAATGTCCCATAGGGATTATACCTTTTTAACACGACAGCACTTTGCCAAAGAAAATTACACAAATTTCCAAAAATTGATGCTGCACTCACTGTAAATGTATGGCACAAAAAAGGCGATTCAATTGAATCGCCTTTCAAATATAGATTGTATCTTATTTAATAATTAACTGCTTCACAGCTGTTCCTTCTGCAGAGAATACTTTAACAAAGTAAACACCTGATGAAACAGTCGAAACATCAACTTTTACAAGAGTACTATTCACTTCAGTAGAAGAGATAATTTGTCCTGCAATGTTCATTAATTCAACTTTCGTCATGTTCAATCCATCTGTTAAAACAGTAATTGATTCATTTGCTGGATTAGGATAAACACTTACACTATTTGCTAAACTAAATTCATCTAAACCTAAAGTTATACAGAAATTTTTAGTGTTATCTGTTCCGAAATTTGCATTTGCATTTAACAATTCTGCAACTATTATTCCATTATAAGTGATGTTATAATCGCCATTTCCACCATTTGCTGTATTACATCCTGACATTCCATCGCCAAAAGCATCAATGATTTTAAAATCATAACAGCCATAACTCAAACAAAAATCTTGCTGAACCAAAACTGGATTGCCATCAGTATAACCTGACCCTGCATAAATTATTGCGTTTGAGGCATCGTACAACTCCCAAGAAGTTTCAGTAGCAAAACAATCTAAATTCAGGTTTAATGTAACTGTTTGTCCATTTACAACTGTAGTAAATGAAGAAGAAATTGTATTATTTGCTAGATTTAAATCAGCAGATCCATTTGGATTAACTACTTCTGCACCGAAAGTATGATTACCTCCAGAAAGTGTTGCAATTGGTAGAGTAATCGTTACTGTTTGAAATTGATTCAAAGAACCAGTCCATGGATACGTTTGATTTAAAAGTCCATCATAACCATAATAAACAGTTACTAATGTTAACACATCCGTCCCAGAATTTGTAATTGTAACTTGCGGTGTAACTGATGCTTGACAATAAGTCCCTGAAACACCTTGTGGGTTATTCAAAGCTGCATCTAATGCTGGAGCTGGTCCATTAGGGTCGATGCCATCAATTGCTGTAGCACCTGTTGAAGATGGGTCTAGCCAATTACTCAAACGAGAAGCATTTGTATTATTGCCAGTCCAAGAAACTGAAAACTTACCGTATTCATCTGACAAATCGGCGCCACCACATTGAGAAGCACCACCGTGCAATTGACCAATAACTCTGTGATTTTGATCAAACAAAGGCGAGCCTGAAGATCCTCCTTCAGTTACACCTAAATCCCATCCCGGAACATGCCAATGACTATTTGCAGCAGTACCAGCCCATGCACTTGATGTCAAAGGGTTATTGTTCTCAAAAGAGATTTTTTTAATATCTCCAGCAGGGTGATGTATTCCAACTGAAGTAGGAACCGCTGCGTCGACTCTATTCCATCCACTATAATAAATTCCCCAAGCTGGATCTGGAGCAGTATTTAATTCTGTCAATGAGAAATCTGAACCTGCCCATGTAGCGCGCAATATTCCACCATTTACATTCATTGTTTCAGGACCATTGGTTGAATTACCGCCAGTACCACAAACAGTCCCTCCTACTGGAGATTCCCAGCGAAAACGAAAAACCCAACCACCAGGATTTGTTCCGCAATGATTTGCAGATAAAAAGTAAGGAATAATTGTTCCTGTAGTATTATTTACAAGTGCCCCAGTACAAAATCCTCCTCCATTCACCATCATAGCAACTGAATGTGATTGGTCTAACCACAAAGAACCTTGAGGACAATTAACATCATAATGGCAATTACCTGAACTATTTAATGCTTTAGCTAATGCGTCCAAATCTTGAAAACCAGAAACGATTGTACTCACATTCAAAACACTTGTTCCAACAACTGTTTTTGGTTCAATTAATTCAATGATAATCTTGTTTGTATGAACTAATTCTGTTCCTAACATACTGTTTGCATTGTTATTCAAACTAGTATAAGCACCAATAAATTCTTCACTTAAGGCATCCGTAATAAAAAGTCTAGTTCCAGCCGCTAAATGAAATTTATCAAAAACGGCATTTACTGATAATGCATTTGGACAAGAAATTCCGAATTGATATAAAGCGTCACCTGAAGGTAAAATTGTTTTTGACGCTTCGGTCATAATATTCAAATTCACTTGGAACTCCTTTCCAAAACGGAACATTTTTTCACCTGTTGCAGCATAATTTGCTATTTCTGCAGCAGGGTCTACTGGAGCTGTTTCATAAAATGTTTTTGTGCGTTCCACTTTACCCATTGTTGTAAGTGGCCTGCCTGAATTGATTGTCTGAGAGAAACAATCGGCGGAGTAGGCAGAAATAAAGATTGTTAAAATAAGTAGTTGTTTTTTCATAGTTCTAGTTTATTATTGTTAAGCACGTTTTAAAAAAGACGATAATTCTATTCAAATCGTTGGTTCAGCATAGAAAATAGTTAATTTCTTTCTGTAACAATCATTCAATATTACCGTTCAAAAACTTATTTTTAGCACGTTAAATGCTATAAGCTTTGACCAAATATACACTTTATCATGAAAAGATTCAACCTCATCTTTTGCATCATTCTTGGAATGAACTCTTTTGCGCAACAAATTGAAATACCTGCTGAACAATATCCATTTTATTCTATTCTCGAATGGAAAGGTATGGGTGCAATTTTGTTCAACCGGGATCCTGCTGGGAACATGAAAAAAGTCAATATGACATTAGTAGGGAATAAACCTACCAACATTTGGCAACAAAGTTTTAACCCAAATGGAAAAGAATTTCATTTTATTTCCAGTGAAAACTCGCGTTATGTATATTTCTTAGACAATTTGGTTCCAGAAGAAGGTAAAATTTCCTTGCATCAGTTAAATTCAGCAGGAAACATCAAATCAACATCAGTTGTTTTAAGCTCGGCGATAAAGAAATTGGGGGCTTTTGATTTATCAGAAATGCAATTAATAGATATTATTACAACAGACAAAGCGTTAGTTCATGTTTTTCGTTATCACGACACAAAAGCCAAGAAATTCATTGAATTCGGCACCTTTATTACACACCATAACTTGCTTGTTTATTCCTCTGTTTTGGGAGAAATTGCTGAAGAAGATATCAAGGAAGGAAATTTTGGTCAATGGAAATATATTGGTTTTACGGACGATCAAATTTATTTTGCTGCAAGAGATTTTCAAAACAAGAAGAAAGGTTGGACAGTCCAAAATTTAACATCTAAAGGAGCTTTAACTAATTCTCAATTTATCAATGGTCCAATTGAAAGCTTTGATATTGTTGAGCATATTGGAGTTGGAGCAAATGGAAAAACCATTTTGAATAATTCTACTGATAGCGAAACTGCAACTTTGATTCACCATAAAAATCAGTTTTACATGACTGGAATAATGACTGAAGGGACAAGTAAAACAGTTAAATTAAAGCAACTTGTTCAAGGGAAATGGGTTGATTTAAATTCTTTCAAATTGATGCCTGATAAAGGAAAAACTCAATTCCAGTTTGGGAATTACACCTTAAATGAGGGAATTGGTTGTAAAATAAATAATACGATGATTTTCTTGCCCTATGATGCAACTAAGAAACCCTCTCAGAATATTTTTTCAGCACGATTCAACAGTAATCCAAGTAGATTTATCGTTGAAGATAAAAAAGAATTATTTACAGTATCTTTGGTGGATGGCACTTTATATTTCGATTTGAGCCAACTAAACAAATCGGGGAATGTAAAATTTGAATCTATTAAAAAATGATAATTGGTATTTGTGGAGGAAGTGGTTCTGGGAAAACAACGTTATTAAAACGTATTTCTAATGAATTAAAACATCTAAACCCTTCGATTTTTTCGATGGATAATTATTATTTGCCGATCCAAAAACAACTAAAAGACGAGAATAATCAATATAACTTTGATTTACCGACCGCTTTAGACCGAGAGAGATTGTTTTCGGATTTATATAAATTATCTATCGGTCAATCAATTGAGGTAAAAGAATATCATTTCAATTCACCTCCTGATAAAATCTCTTTGATAACGATACATCCTTCAAGTCTTATAATTGTTGAGGGGTTGTTTTTGTTTTATTACGAAGAAGTAAAAAAATTAATTGATTTTTCCATTTTTATGGAAGTCGATCCCACCACACAATTGGATAGGAGATTGTACCGTGATCAAGAAACGAGAGGATATTCGCGAGAAGCTATAATTTATCAATGGGACAATCATGTTTTGCCTTGTTACAAACAATTTCTTTTGCCTTTCGAGCACGAAGCTGACTTTCGTTTCCACAATGACTCTCGTGCGGATGATGAATTTGAACGCTTGATGTACGATATTAATATGTTAATTGCGAAACAAAAAGTTTAATGAAAAAATGGGGTGTGAAATATCGTAATATCCTGTTTTCCATTCTTGCTTCTCTTGCTTTTGTTGGCTTTTATTTCAGTGTTTTTTCGACTAATTACATTTCAGAAATACCGCCATTTCAAGAAAAATTTCAAAAGTTAGAACAGCAAATGGATGCTTTTCTTCTTACACAAAAAGAAGTATTAAAAATCCACAAAAAAAATCTCAATTGGAATACTTTTGACTTAAACACAACCTTTAATCTTCATGTTTATCAAAAAGATTCTTTGCTATTTTGGAACACGAATCAGTTGCCAATTATGCGCTTTGCAGATATTCATTTTCCATCTGAAGGAATTATTCACTTGCAAAATGGCTGGTATAATGCAAAGGTCTTAATAGAAGGTAATTATACAATTTGTGCTTCTTTTTTGATTAAACAGGATTACTCCTATGAAAACAAAGACCTTACAAATAAATTCGTCTCTGGATTAGAACTACCTTTTGACGCGTCTATTTCACTCGAACAGGACCCCTATTTTTCTGTATTCTCTAAGCAAAAAGCATTTCTTTTTTCATTAATACCAAATGAATACCAACCTGCAACCGAAGCCGAATCAATACTACTGCTTCTGCTCTTATTAACTAGTGTTTCACTCTGGTTAGTTGTATTGCTTAAGCTTTCTATTAAAATAAGAAAACCGTACAATTGGATAATTCCATTCGCACTTATAATTATTCGGTTGCTTTCCTTAAACTATAATTGGTTCGGATTTTTGCATGACACACATGGATTTCAAGCTACTTTGTACGGGATGAATGCATTATTCCCAAATTTCTTTGAATATTTAGTGAACTGCGCTGTTATTATTTTTATTATTTCATTTTTAAAACATGTCTTTTCATCTCCTACTTTCATAAAAGGTAACCGATTAATTGGTCTAATTTTCTTCCTTTCAACGATCCCTTTCTGGGCTTTGATTCTATACTTAAATAAGGGATTAATTGAAAATTCTTCTATTCCATTAATAATTGAAAATCTTTTTTCCTTGAATAGCTATTCTATTCTTGCTATAGCCAGTATGGGACTATTATTTTACAGTTATTTCACCTTTACAAAAACAATAATACACTACAATAAACTGTCAAAAAACAATCCTCTGATACTGGCTACAGTTGCATTTCTTGGCGGATTGATTTTCTTTTTCTATGAAATGAATTTTGGCTATGAGCTCGTTTTTGCTTCTTTATTTCCTTTACTCTTGAATGCCCTTATTATTTATTTGGTTTATCGCGAAGGAAAAAGCTATCAACTCGGTTTTGGAATCATCTTTTTAGGGCTGTTTTCGCTCGTTTCGGCGCTCAATTTAATGGACTTCAATAACCGAAAAGAAAAGAGTGAACGTGAACTATATGCCAATCAACTTGCAACTGAAAAGGACATCGTTACAGAAATAGAATACGCGAACATTAAAGAAAAAATCAAAGAAGATAACGGGTTGAAAATATTTGTTTCATCCCCTTTCACCATTGAATTATCTGATTTCGAAGAGGGGCTAGAACGCCGCATATTCAATGGTTTTTGGGAACGCTATGAAATGAATTTTAATTTATATGACTTAAATGGAAAATCACTTCTTTTGGGGGGTGATAATAAGAAAAATGCATATGACGACTTAAATGAGATTATTTCTAAACATGGAATTGCTTCTGAAATTGACTCTAACATGTTTTTTGTCAGTGATTATACAGGTCAATACAGCTATATCATTCAACAACCGATTAAAATAGATACTTCTTCTGCTGTTTTGTATTGCACCTTAAAATCTAAAAAAATTCCAGAAGAAATTGGATTCCCTCGCCTATTAATTTCTTCCAAAGCACAAGTTTTTGAATCACTTGAAAAATACTCTATTGCAAAATATCATAAGAATAGGTTGATTACAAGATATGGTGGATTTAACTTCCCATCTACTTTAAATCCAATTAAAAATTGGAAAAAAGAGTCAAAAAATTATTATAATGCTGATGAGTTTAACCACTATATTCTTAAAAAATCTAATAGCGATGTCATAATTTTGTCTTTAAAAAACATCACGGTTATTGAATTGATAACCTCCTTTTCCTATCTGTTCAGTTTTTATGGAATATTGCTTTTACCTATTTTATTTCAATTCAATTATACTCCCATTTTTAAACGAACATTAAACTTAGCTGTAAAAATTCAACTTGTTTTAATCGGTTTAGTTTTTGTGTCCTTACTTGCATTCGGATACGGAAGTGGGATATTCGTGAGTAATCAATACAATCAATATACACAAGATGTTATTAAAGAAAAAATTACTTCTGTGGAAATGGAATTACGGAATAAACTTGCATCTCAAAAAAATCTTTCAATAGCGCATGATGGGAATTATATAGCATTTTTATTACAGAATTTTTCGAAAGTTTTTGTCACAGATATTAATTTCTACGACACAGGTGGTTACATGATTGCCAGTTCGCGACCAAAAGTTTTTAATATGGGTTTACTCAGCGAACAAATGAACCCTTTGGCAATCAAAGCTTTTTTAGTCAACAACAAAAGTGAATTAATTCACGATGAGCATATTGGAAACCTTAATTATACTTCGGCATATCTTCCTTTTTACAACCACGAAGGAAAATTATTAGGATACCTTAACCTGCAGCATTTCGGTCAACAAAAAGATTTTGAAATACAAATTCAGAAATTTTTAGTGGCGATAATTAACGTCTTCATGTTATTATTAGCCATTTCAATAGTACTAGCAATTTTCATCTCTAATTGGGTTACGGCTCCATTGCGTTTGTTGCAAGATAACTTTTCAAAAATTCGATTTGGGAAACACAACCAACAGATTTCCTATAACAAGGAGGATGAAATTGGTGCTTTGGTAAAAGATTACAATAAGAAATTGGAAGAATTAGAATTTACCGCGCAGCAATTGGCGCAAAGTGAACGCGAATCTGCCTGGAGAGAAATGGCAAAACAAGTGGCTCATGAAATAAAAAATCCATTGACTCCGATGAAGTTAAGTCTTCAACAACTTTTGAGAGTTTACAATGCGAACGATCCAGAGTCAGAAAAAAAGGTGAAGAAAGTTGCTGATTCTGTTATTGAACAAATCGATGCGTTGACGAAGATTGCTAATGAATTCTCCAATTTTGCGAAAATGCCACGTCCTGAAGAAGTTACCATGGATTTATTGCCAATAATAGAAAATGTATCTGAAGTTTTTAGGCAAGAAGCAAACTGTGAAATAACGATTGAATCCACCTTAAAAACTGTCAATATCAAAGCAGACAAAGACCAAATGATTCGAACTTTTAACAACCTCATCAATAATGCAATTCAAGCAATTCCTGAGGATAAAGAAGGTAAAATTCGAATACGAATTAAAAAAGAAGAAACCGTGTTTTTAATAGAAATTGAAGACAATGGAACGGGAATTCCACAGGATAAAAAACCAAACATTTTCGTGCCTTATTTCACAACAAAATCAGCTGGTACAGGACTTGGATTAGCAATGGTAAAACAAATCGTTGAAAACCACAACGGCTCTATTTATTTCACAACTCAAGAAGGAAAAGGGACTATCTTTACGATTGAATTACCGTGTGTTGCTTAATTAAATCTAACTTTTTATTTAGCAAAAATAAAATAAGCACTTATAATTAAATCGATTGCTACACTAATTGACCCTGCCGCTAATATCCAACGAATTGGAGCAACGGCTAATAAAAAGCTCAGTGTAATCATTGTTGGAATAATAACCAGTGATAATAAGAATGTGTTTTCAACTGCTCCCAAACCAGTTGTCACACCGCCTAAAATACCCACAACTGTTAATACGATTGAAATTACACCAAAACGGTTAAATTCTGCCTCAGCAATGAACTTTTCGAGTTTTGTTTGTGACGTTTTTAAAGTTCCCATTTTTCTGATTTTATTGTTTAAACAAAGATTTGAAAATTAAGCATGCAAGAAAATGAGTGCAATTAGTTCAAAAGCTGATTTTTGTCAGGAAAAAACATGACGATAGGAGAAACGAGAAAAAATTAATAACGCTAAAACCCAAGTCGAACTATTGTCCTATCCAACCAACTTTCCAATTCAAATTATTCCTACCTTTGCTTTTATAAGAGAATGGAAGACTCAAAAAAAATAGCTGTTATTGGTGGAGGAAGTTGGGCAACCGCTTTGGTCAAAATATTATGCAATAATTTATCTTCTGTTAATTGGTGGATGCGCAACGAAGGCGCTGTAGCGCACATTTTGAAGTACCGCCACAACCCAAATTATTTGCAATCGGTTGAGTTTGATTTAAACAAAATCAATGTCAGTACTGATTTAGTTGAGATTATCCGTCCAGCAGATATTGTGATTATTGCTTCACCATCTGCTTTTTTGACTAAAATATTTGAAAATTTCCCAGAAGGCTTGATGAAGGATAAAATTGTCTTTTCTGCTGTTAAGGGAATAATTCCTGAATTTAATGCAATTCCAGCGCGTTTCATTCACAAAACTTTCGGAACACCTTACGATAATATTGGGATTATTTGTGGTCCTTGTCATGCAGAAGAAGTGGCATTAGAACGCTTGTCATATCTTACAATTGCTGGTCAAGACGATGATATCGCAGAAGAAATGGCTGAATTATTGGCTTGTCGCTATATAAAAACAACTGTTTCAGATGATTTATTTGGAACAGAGTTATCTGCTGTTTTGAAGAATGTTTATGCCCTCGCTTCTGGGATTTGCGCTGGTTTAGGTTACGGAGATAATTTTCAAGCAGTGTTAATCTCGAATGCTATTCAAGAAATAGAAAATTTCATTGATGAAGTCAGTCCAATTCACCGTGATGTAAAATCAAGTGCTTATTTAGGCGATTTATTGGTAACAGCTTATTCTCAATTCTCCCGTAACCGGTCATTCGGTTTTATGATTGGAAAAGGATATTCTGTAAAAACTGCTCAATTGGAAATGGACATGATTGCTGAAGGATATTATGCAGCAAAGTGTGTTATGGAAATCAATAAAAAATTCCAGGTTGAAATGCCTATTGTTGAGGCCGTTTATAATATTTTATATGAACGTATTTCACCAGCGATAGAGATGCGCATCCTAACAGACAAATTGACGTAAGATAATTTCGATTTTTTCCAAAAAGCATGTTTTTTCCTCAGTAATTCAAAAATTACTTTCTATTTTTATATCAATTCTTAACTTAATAAAATGAGCTCAAACCACGATTTAGATTACTTCATCCATGGCGAAGAAATGCAATTAGTAGAGATTGAATTAGATCCGCAAGAAACCGCAATCGCTGAAGCTGGTTCATTCATGTATATGGACGAGGGAATTCAAATGGAAACAATTTTTGGAGATGGAAGTCAACAATCCGAAACGGGTGGTTTCATGAGTAAATTATGGGGAGCTGGGAAACGTTTGTTGACGGGTGAAAGTTTGTTTATGACTGCTTATACCCACCATGGAACAGGGAAAGCACGTGTAGCATTTGCATCACCATATCCAGGAAAAATTATTCCGATTGATTTAAGCGAATACGGAGGGAAGATTATTTGTCAAAAGGATTCATTTTTATGCGCTGCAAAAGGTGTAGCAATTGGGATTGAATTTCAACGTAAATTGGGAACAGGATTATTTGGTGGGGAAGGATTCATCATGCAAAAATTAGAAGGAGATGGAATGGCTTTTTGCCATGCTGGTGGTCATATCATGAAACGCATTTTAAAGCCTGGTGAAGTATTGCGTGTTGATACAGGTTGCATCGTTGCATATACACCCACAATCGATTACGATATTCAATTTATTGGTGGGATCAAAAACACCCTTTTTGGCGGTGAAGGAATGTTCTTCGCTACGTTGAAGGGACCCGGAGAAGTTTGGTTACAAACATTGCCAATTTCTCGATTAGCTTCAAGAATTCTTTCTTATGGAACTGGGCCTCGCAAAGAAGAAGGCAGCATTTTAGGAGGATTGGGGAATCTATTAGATGGTGATGGGAGGTAATTCAATTATGAATTACTCCTCCTAAAATCATCTCTTCTTATACAGTAATTTAATGTCAGAAATGTAATTTTGTGAGATTTTTAGCCATTCTTCTTTGGTTGGATTTAAAGTGATATAATTCATTTCACTTGTACTTTTTTCTGATTTTTCTACTATTTCATCAAAAATTGTCGTTCCATCTGCGTAAGTAAAATGTTGAATAGTTAACTCATTTCCCTTGAATGTCAGATAACTTGGTGTATAGTTTCCTTTTTCTTCAAAATTTAAAATATAGGTTGTTTGATTCAGTTTTGTTAAAATGTTTTTAGCAATACCACCAACTATTTGCTCCTTGAACATGATTGCAAAATGATAAAATTCCCCTTGTAACTGACACAGAACGGAATCAACTCCATTTACACCAAACAAATATCCATCTTTTACACTGTATATGGAAGATTCACGAATTGTTTCTCGTGAAATAGAATTATAGATAAATGAAATAGCAAAAACACCTTCTTTGTTGAATTGATAATCAATATCTGTTTGATCACTTGAATACGTTCCAAAAAAAGTTTTTAAAACCGCTGTGTTTTTTTCTCCTTCCGGAGGAAGGGTATTCGCAAAATCATACGAAATTTGACTTTTAGCAAAAAAAGTTGAACACAAAGCGAAGAGAAGACCAATTATTTTCATAACTTAAATAAGAAAAAGGAAAAATATGCAAAAAAGATGGCTTATCAAAGCGCCGGTGGAAAGTACAACAGTAGAAGAATTGCGTTCAAAATTGAAAGTAGATCATATTGTCGCAGAATTATTGTTGCAGAGGGGAATAAAAACGTTTGAAGAAGCAGAGGCCTTTTTTCGACCACAATTAACAGAATTGCATGATCCATTCTTAATGCAAGACATGAACGTTGCAGTGCAACGAGTGAATGACGCAATAAAATCTGAAGAGAAAATCTTGTTATTTGGAGATTATGATGTGGACGGAACAACAGCTGTGGCTTTATTATACTCCTTTTTAAAGCCAAAACACATTAATCTCGATTACTATATTCCAGATCGGTATGTTGAAGGTTATGGCGTAAGTTTTCTTGGAATTGATTTTGCCGCTGAAAATGGTTTTTCACTTATTATTTCATTAGACTGCGGAATTCGTTCAGTTGAACATGTGAAATACGCCAAAGAAAAAGGAATTGATTTTATTATCTGCGACCACCATAATCCTGGTGAAATACTTCCAGATTGTATTGTTTTAGATCCAAAACGCAAAGATTGTGCTTATCCTTATAAAGAACTTTCGGGATGCGGCGTCGGATTTAAATTGTTACATGGACTTTGTCTTCAAAATGATTGGAAACTATCAACTTTATTTGAACACTTGGATTTACTTGCTGTGAGCATAGGTGCCGATATTGTTCCTGTAACCGGAGAAAATAGGATTCTTTGTTACCATGGAATGTTACAATTGAATGCTAATCCACGTCCAGCGTTCATGGAACTTTTAACCTTGGCAAAACGTGCTTTTCCTATTACATTGACAGATGTTGTGTTTACAATTGCACCGAGAATTAATGCTGCTGGACGGTTACGTTCCGGGAAATTTTCGGTTCAATTAATGATTTCCAATGACATTGATGAAATCCGTAGCATTGCTTTTGACATCAATCAAGACAATTTGGAACGACGCCAAATTGATCAATTGATAACAACAGAAGCGTTGGAACTTATTGATGCAGATTCAACTTTTTCCAACAAAAAATCAACTGTTGTGTTTAAAAATGATTGGCACAAAGGAGTTGTAGGAATTGTTGCATCGCGCTTAATTGAGAAACATTATCGACCAACAATTGTGTTGACAGAATCCAACGGCAAGGCAACAGGTTCGGCTCGAACAGTTAATAATTTTGATATTCATGCGGCTTTGATAAAATGTGAACATTTATTAGAGCAATTTGGCGGACATACGCATGCTGCAGGAATGACGATGAAACTAGAAAACCTGGAAGCTTTTCAAACGAAATTTGAAGAAATTGTGCAAGAAACCATTTTACTAGAGGACGAAACACCAGAACAACAAGTAGATATTTTGATAGATTTCAAAGATGTATTTTTAGAAAGTGAAAATCGAATGAAACTTCCCCGATTGAAGCGAATAGTAGATCAATTTGAACCTTTTGGTCCGGGCAATATGAAACCTGTTTTTATGGCGACCAATGTTTTTTCCTCCGATCAACGTGTATTGAAAGAAGCGCATTTAAAAATATCTATGGTTCAACCTCCCTCCGATTTGGTTCTTGAAGGAATTGGGTTTAGTCTTGTGGATAAAGCGGATGATACTGCTTCGGGAATGCCCTTTGATGTTGTGTTTACGATGGAATCTAACAAATGGAACAACAAGGAAACGCTACAATTGAATATTAAGGATATACGTCCGACGCTCTGAGGTTCGGAATGTAGGATTTTGAAACACATAGGAACATAGGGCACATAGAAGTGTAAAGAAAATTATTTGCACTTCGACAGGCTCAGTGACCAAATTTATTTTATATTAGCAATTAATTGAAAAATCAAACTTTATGAAAAAAAACATCTTTTTAATAGTACTTCTATTATCATTCAGTTTTAATTCTTTTAGTCAAATAGAAAAAAACACGTGGATGATTGGGGGAAGTGCCGGATTTAACAATTACCATAGTAAAGCTTCTGGTAATACTAGTTCGCTTTTACAAATCAATCCTCAGTTGGGGTTTTTTTTCGTAGATAATTTTGCCGTTGGCGCTGTCTTCGGTATTAATAATTTCGGAAGTGTCAAGTCATGGTCTGTGTCCCCTTTTGTTCGCTACTACCTTAAATATTTATTTACCGAAGTAAGTTACGGTCTTAAAAGAGAAACTATTGGAGATATTTCTGATAACTCATCTGTCCTTAAAGGATCGATTGGTTACGCAGTGTTCTTGAATGACAATGTAGCATTAGAGCCTTCATTATATTACAGCCAAAATTTTGCTGGAGGAAAGACATATGGTTCAAATTATGGAATTCAACTTGGGCTTCAAATTTACTTAAATAGATAAACCAATAATTTGGTCACTGAGCTTGTCGAAGTGCTAATTATTGGATTACCTTTACGCCATCTCTAAGGGGTGCCCGACGCAAGAAAGGCTGAGATTATACCCATTGAACCTGTCAGGATAATGCCTGCGTAGGGAAGATGATAACTTATTTATTAATTGCTAATTATTCATATTCAGAGAATTAGCCCCTTGTTCTTGTTAAATTTTATTATAAAATGAAAACAAGACTTTCAAAAATCATTACGTTGTTCTTACTAGCAACAACTTTCAGTGTAAATGGTCAAGTTTCCATACATGGAACAATTCGAGATCCAAAAGGGATTCCAATTTCTGATGTTAAAGTTCAACTTGAAAATAGTTATTCAGGAAGTTTTTCCAACGAAAAGGGAGAATTCAGAATAACCCAGCTTTCGAGAGGTACTTATTCGTTAAATTTTCAATTAAATGGTTATGAAACACGGCGCATTGAAACAATCATAAGTGACAAAGATTTACTTTTAGATGTGGTTTTAACACGTTCAATTATCATGATTGAAGAAATTCAAATATCAGCAGTTCGCGCAGGTGAAAAAACACCTACAACCTATACGAATATAGGAGTGGAAGAAATCAAGAAAACAAATTTCGGTCAGGATTTAACCTATTTATTGCAGGCAACTCCATCTACAGTTGTAACTTCTGATGCGGGAGCGGGAGTTGGTTATACGGGAATCAGAATTCGAGGTGTAGATCCAACTCGGACAAATGTTACTGTTAATGGAATTCCTTTGAACGATGCTGAATCACAAGGCGTTTATTGGGTCAATATGCCAGATTTTGCTTCATCAACAGGAAATATCCAAGTGCAACGTGGAGTTGGTACCTCTTCGAATGGTGCTGCTGCTTTTGGCTCGAGTATCAACATTAAAAGTGATAATATTGAAAAACTAGCATATGCAGAATCTGATAATTCATTTGGGTCGTTTTCTACTTTGCGCACAACAGTTAAAGCAGGAACTGGATTAATCAACAATAAATTCACTTTTGACACCCGACTTTCTCGTATTTCATCTGATGGTTATGTTGACAGAGCGTCATCTAATTTAAAATCATTTTATATTTCTGGCGCTTGGATTGGTAAAAAATCGTTGTTGAAAGCAAATGTGTTTAGTGGAAAAGAAGTCACTTATCAAGCATGGTACGGAATTCCTGAAGCAAAATTGAATGGGAATTCAGACAGCCTTACATCCCATTTCTACAACAATTATTATCCAGGTGGAACGTATCAAACAGCTAGTGACTCCAGTAATCTTTTTGGTTCAGATTCTAGAACATATAACTATTACACGTATGAAAATGAAGTAGATAACTACCAACAAGATCATTATCAATTGCATTTTACACATTCGTTTTCTACAAAAATCTCTATCAATGTTGCAGGACATTATACCAAAGGCCGAGGTTATTACGAACAATATAAAAAAGACCAGAACTTTTCTACCTACGGTTTGGATACACTTTTCACAGGAGGAGATACAATCACAACAACAGACTTAATTCGTCGTAGATGGTTGGATAATAATTTTTATGGAAGTGTGTTTTCGTTGAATTACAACAATTTGAAAAACTTCAAATTAATTGTGGGTGGTGGTGTCAATCAGTATGACGGTGGGCATTACGGCGAAATTATTTGGGCTAGAAATGCTTCTCAAAGTGAAATTGGTCAACGTTATTATGACAATAATGCAGTCAAAGTTGAGGCAAGCGGTTATGTCAAAGCGAATTACCAACTTAAAAAAATGAATCTTTTTGCAGATTTGCAAGTGCGTCACCTGAATTATTCATACACTGGTGTTGAAGAATCTTTTAGTAATTTGATTCCAATTCAAGAGTCTTTGCAATTTACATTTTTCAATCCAAAAGCAGGTTTGATGTATGATTTCAACGACAAAAATAATATTTATGCTTCTTTCAGCATTGCAAATCGTGAGCCTGTCAGAAGTGATTTTATTCAAAGTAGTAAAGAGAGCCGCCCAAAATCGGAACAATTGCAAAACACAGAAGTTGGGTATCGTTTTCATTCAAGAAAATTATTCGTCAATGCCAATTATTACATGATGAATTATATAAATCAATTGATACTGACAGGCGAAATCAACGATGTTGGCGCGTATAACCGCACAAATGTTGCTGAAAGTTATAGAATGGGAGTTGAACTAGAAGCAGGATATATGTTATTCAAAAACTTAAGTCTCACTGGGAATCTTACATTAAGTGCTAACAAAATCAAGCAATTCAATGAATTCGTTGACAATTATGATAATTACGATAGCAATGGAAACATGATTCAAGATATAATTGCACACTCCAATACGGATATTGCATTTTCCCCTTCGGTCATTTCAAGTTTTGGGATAAATTATGCTCCAATCAAGAATTTAGAAATCAATTTACTTTCAAAATATGTGGGCAAGCAATATTTGGATAACACATCGAATGAAACGCGCAAATTAGACGCCTATTTTACTTCCAATCTTACTTTAAATTATACCATAAAAACATGGGGATTCAAAGAAGTTCAAATCGGTGTTTTGTGCAATAATCTGTTCAATGCACTTTATGAAAACAATGGATATACTTTTGGATATGTCGCTGGAGGAAAAAGAATAACAGAGAATTACTATTATCCTCAAGCGGGAAGAAATTTCTTGGTGAGGTTGACATTTAAGATGTAAAACAGCAATAAAATTTGGGTTTTACATAATCCCTCTTGGACTAAAAAGCCTCAAAGTATATTGCTTATTCATTGCCACAGATGCACAGATTATACAATTTCGTCAACAAGTTGATTTTGATAAAAACTTAATCTGTGAATCTGTGGCTAAAAAATTTTAAAATCTGAAAGGCAAATGCACTAAAGTGAAGATTAATAAAAGGTTCTAGTTTTCAAAAATCTTTTCTCCTCAATTTCTTAAGGTCAGATTTAAACTTTTTATTGAGTAATCTCTTTTTCTTAACAGCATTTGGAACTTTTGTCGCTTTCCTTTTCTTCCGAATGATATAACACTCATTAATAAGTTCATGGAATTTTTCAATGACAATTTTTTTGTTCCCTAATTGGCTTCTTTCCGATTGCGAAATGATTTGAAGAATCCCATCATTCGTTAATTTTAAAGCTAACTTTTCACGTAAAAACTCCTTTTGTTCTTCACTTAATATTTTCGATTCAGCAATATTAAAATCCAATTCTACTTTGGTCGATACCTTGTTTACATTTTGTCCGCCAGCTCCTCCACTGCGGGAAGTTTTGAAAGAAATTTCTGTTTCGAGAAGGTGTAAATCAGGTTTCATAATGCAAAGATAAGCGCTTCCGTGTGTTTTTTGTGGTTTAATTTTCACAAATGAACTTTATTTTAGGAAGTATGTACTGCCCTCCGAAACTTATAAATAACAACTTATGAAAACATTCATTTTATCCTTTATTAGTATTTTGTGTTTAGCACAAATCACTTCTGCGCAGTACAATGCATGTGCAGCAAAAAGTTCTGTTACAGAAAGCGTGGCCGTCGAAACTAAAAACGAAGCAACCGGCTTGGCTGAAATTAAATATGAAGAACGAGCAGTTCAACAGAAAGACAATTTCGGGAATGCTTCAGGAAATCAATATGATTTAGCAATAGATGGAGCATTTGAAGGTCAAACAATCGTAGTATTGCAATTTTATACGGGTGAAAACTTTGATTTCGAAAAGCCAAAAGCGGCTTTAAAAGAAAAAGGATTTTCAATCTATCGGTTCAGCAACGCTGCACCAAGTCCAAAAGAGTTGGAAGCTGCCCTTTCAAAAGCATGTCAATTGTGGGTTATTTCTTCTTCAACACAACAATTAAATGATGAACATGCAGAAATTATCAAGCAATTTTTCTATAGTGGGAAAGGTGTTTATATCTGGGGAGATAACGATCCTTTCAATGCTGATGCAAACTTTTTAGGAAAAAAATTAGTTGGTGTTACAATGAGCGGTGCTTTCTATGCTGGACAAAATGTTGGATTCAAATCCGACTCATCTAATTCAGGCATGAAAGAAAACCATTTAATTACAACAGGTTTGGAATATGTTTACGAAGGAATTACTATTTCTAAAATTGAAGACCCAAACAAACAACTTATTCCTCTAGTGTACAGCACAGATGGCAATGTTGTAACAGCAATTTATGAAAACCAAGGACAACGATTAATTTTTGACGGTGGATTTACCCGCCTATATTGCAATTGGGAAACAGCAGGAACTGGACGTTATGTGAAAAATGCCGCAGCTTGGCTTGTCAACTACGAACGATTTGGTGAATTAGTACTCAGCGATGATTTAAAGGAATAATTAATGTTCAAATAGATTTATTGGGGTTAACAGCCCCTTTTTTAATGCTTACGATTTTCTTATTGTTTGTAATAAGTTTGGTTACGAACAATAATAGTCGTTTGTCCAACAGCATTTACAGTTGGTTCTTGTTGAATGGTTAATGCATAAGAATTAGATCCTATTTTCATTTGTGTTCTTGATGTATTCATCACTGCTTTTCCTACTTGAGAACTGATGCAATTACATAAATCTGCACCACAAGGATCACACGTATTTGAATGTGTGCCATCAGCTCCGTCAATTACAATTTCGCTCAAAACATTTTTATTCAGAATAGTATCGTAAACAACTGGAGTGCGCCATTTTCCCTCAAAATCAGGGTTGTATTTGTAAACGGGTTTGTTACAAGCCCAAAGAATGAGCAATAATGCAATCAAGCCAAAAGTGTTTTTCACTATTCTTTTCATGGTAATTTAAACGTGATGTGTATCAAAAATACAATTTTTTCATTTAGAAAGGTGCTGCTGCTTATATTGTAATATTATTCAACCAATCTGCAAGAGAAGTGTTTTCACTTGAAAAAGTTAAAGCTTTGAATGGAAGTGTGATAGACTTAGGAAATATAGCGAATGGGTTATATGTTTTAGAGATAAAAATGGCAAATGGCACGGTTAATCGAACACATATTGTAAAGGAATAGTCATACGAATATTTTAAATTCCACTCAAATTAATTTTTTTTTACAGTTGTTTTTGCTTAAGTTAGCCCCGTTAAAACTATGAAACTATGAATAAAAAAATGTTGTTACTCCGTTTAACGATTGTATTATCTTTTTTCTCCACGACAATACAGGCACAAATCGTTAAAAAAATTAACTTAAATCCGATTGAGACGTCAATTCAAACTATTTCATCTCTGGGAACGCCGCAAATTCAAGCAAGTTCTTATAAACTTTATACCATTGACATAGCATCTTTAAGATATCAATTGGAAGGAATAGGCCATGTTGAATATGAAAACAATGGATTTGTGGGTCAGATTAGTCTTCCACATCCTGATGGAACAAACCACACCTATTTAGTAAAAGAAAATTACACAATGGATCCGATTTTAGGGGCTCAATACCCTGAGATTAAAACCTATGATGCTTATAGCGAAGAAGATGGATCATCTGTTAAATTGGATGTTACACCGCATGGTTTTCATGCTATGATAATGATTCCGGGTGAGAGTGCTGTTTTCATTGATCCAATTATTAAAGGAAATACTGAGTATTATATTGTTTATAGCCGCAAAGATTTTATCACAGACAAAACGATGGATTGCCTTGTTGATAATTTAATGAAACAGAAAGAAGTTAAACCTTCACTTGTGAAAAGTTTTGGTTCTTGTCAAAAAAGAACCTATAGATTGGCATTAGCTGCAACGGGAGAGTACACGGCTTTTCATGGCGGCACAGTTGCTCTTGCATTAGCCGCTCAGAATACATCAATGAATAGAGTTAATGGTGTTTATGAAAGAGAAATGGCTATTCGTATGAATTTAGTAGCAAATAATAATTTAATAATTTATACAAACGCAGGAACTGATCCATATACCAATACTAATGGAGGAACAATGCTTGGACAAAACCAAACGAATTGTACTAACGTAATTGGTTCAGCAAATTATGATATTGGCCACGTATTTAGCACTGGTGGTGGTGGAATTGCCCAGCTTCAAAGTCCTTGCAGCTCTACCAGTAAAGCAAGAGGCGTTACAGGAAGTCCATCTCCAATTGGAGACCCTTTTGATATTGATTATGTAGCACATGAAATGGGACATCAATTTGGTGCAAATCATACATTCAATAGCAGTAATGGGGGGTCATGTGCTGGAAATGCAAATGCGGCAACATCTTTCGAACCTGGCAGTGGAACAACTATAATGGCCTATGCAGGAATTTGCGCTCCTGTTAACGTTCAAAATAATAGCGATGATTATTTTCATACTATAAGTTTACAAGAAATAGGTGCCTTTATTACTAGCGCTGCACATACATGTCCTGTTGTTACTGCTTTATCAAATACAGCGCCTTCTGTGGCTCCAGTAACTGGAATTTCTGTACCTCAAGGAACGCCATTTTTCTTAACTGCATCTGCAACAGATGTTAATGCATCAAATGTTTTAACATATTGCTGGGAAGAAAAGGATGCTGGAACATCTACAACAGCACCAACAGCTACTCAAACAACGAAAGCAAATTTTAGAAGTTTTGATCCAACAACAAGCCCTACTAGATATTTCCCAAGTTTAGCTGCTTTAGCTGCTAATGGTCTATATACATGGGAAGTTTTGCCAACAGTTGCAAGAACTATGAATTTCCAAGTAACTGTGCGTGACAATGCACCAGGCGGAGGTTGTAACGACGAATCAGCTACAACAGTTTCTGTCATTGCTACTGCCGGTCCTTTTACAGTGACCTACCCAACGGCTACAGGAATCTCATGGACAGGTTCAAGCTCTCAAACTGTCACTTGGACGGTTGCAGGTACTACAGCAGCACCAATAAGTTGTGCAAATGTCGATATCCTATTGTCCACGGATGGTGGATTAACCTATCCTACTGTACTTGCTTCAAATGTTCCTAATGATGGAACTCAAGTAATAACTGTTCCAAACACAGCGTCTACAACGTGCAGAATCATGGTTAGATGTTCAGGTGGCTATTTCTTTGATATCTCTAATAATAATTTTACAATTGTTGCATCTTCTTTTAATTACTCGGTAAGTACAACACCATCAACGTTAAGTGTTTGTCAGCCAAGTAACGCTGTTTTCACAGTGAATGTTGGTTCAATTGGAGGTTATAATAACCCAGTAACACTTTCAATAACTGGTGTTCCTGCCGGAGCTACTTCAGCTTTTTCAACAAATCCTGTAACACCTATTGGAACAAGTACATTAACCATTTCCAATACAGCATCAGCTGCACCGGGAACATATACTCTTACAATAACAGGTAATAGTACATCAGGAACTCAAATTACAACAGTTCAATTGACAATTTCCAACGGTGCGCCATCGGCAATTACATTATTAACTCCTTTGAATAGTGCGACTGGTGTTTCAGTTCCAACACCATTTACTTGGTCAACTGCAGTAGGTTCTGGATTAACATACGATATTCAAATAGCAACTGATGCTGGTTTTGCTTCTATTGTTGATCAATCTACAGGACTTAGTGCAGCAACTTATACATCTTCTCTATTAAGCACAAGTACTGCCTATTTTTGGAGAGTTCGTGTTGTATCTGGTTGTGGTAATTCTGCTTGGTCCTCTACCTTTAGTTTTGGGACAAACACCTGTTCAATAACTGCCTCTACGGTTGTGCCAGTTGCAATTTCTGCATCAGGGACACCGACGGTAACTTCAACAATTACGATACCAGTTGGCGGAACTATTACTGATGTAAATGTTCTAAACCTAGTTGGTACGCATGTGTGGGTGAGTGACTTAACAGTTACATTAACAAGTCCACTTGGGACAAGTGTTGTGTTATTTACAGGAATATGTACGGATTTAGATAATTTCAATCTTAATTTCGATGGTAGTTCTGCATCAACTTATGCTTCAATTCCTTGTCCTCCAACTTCTGCAGGTACATACCAGCCATCTGGAAACCTTTCACTTTTCAACGGTCAAAATTCAACTGGTGTATGGACATTAACTATTGCTGATGGCTTTAATCTAGATGGGGGTTCTTTAACGAGTTGGTCACTTAATATATGTGTTAACCCTCCTTGCTCCGCAGCAGCTACACCAGCTGCACCAGTTGTAACTGTAACGAATAACTGTGGCAACTCAGTTTTAACAACTTCTGGAACGAATTTATTGTGGTCTACAGGTGCAACGACTCAATCAATAACTGTTTCATCAGCAGGCGCATATACTGTGTCACAAACGGTTGGTGGATGTCCTAGTACTCCTGGTTCAGGAACAGCGGCTCCGTTAACAGTACCTTCTGTTTCTCTATCAGCATTTAATGATGTTTGTCTTAATACGCCAGCATTTACTTTAACTGGAGGAACTCCAACAGGTGGTACTTATACAGGAACAGGGGTTTCAGCAAATGTCTTTAATCCTTCAGTTGCTGGTTATGGCACATTCGTTATAACGTATTCTTACACTGCTGGTAATGGCTGTAGTGCAACTAACCAAAAATCTATTACAGTTGGTTGCGCAGGAGTGGAAGAGGAAACTCCTTATACGTATGCAATTTTCCCTAATCCAACAGATGGCAAGTTCTTTGTGGAAGCAGGTAATGAATTAATAACAACTATCTTAATTCACGATGCTGCAGGAAGATTAGTAAAAAGCATCGAAAATCAGGTAGGTAATCAAAAGGTAATGATTGATCTTACTTCATATTCTTCAGGAACATATTCAATTCAGATAATGACATCTAAAACTATGTTTAGAGACCGTTTGATATTGACAAAATAAAACTGAATTTCAGTATGGTAAAAAGCACCTCCCTAAAAAAGAGGTGCTTTTTATGTTATAAACAATTCAAATAACTCATTATAAATGAGATGATTAAGTTTAAAATTGTATGTTTTAGCAATAATCGACTAAATAATTCTTCTGCCAAGAGAAATTGATAATCTACATGTTAGATGAAGTCTTGTTATTCTTCTTGTAGTTTATTCAATGCATCAATGCTTGATTGAACCCCTGTTTTTTGATAAATATTGGATAAATGCTTTTTTACGGTAGGCTCTGATATAAAAAGTCGCTGGGAAATTTCTTTGTGACGAAATCCCTGCGAAACCATTAGAATAATTTCCTCTTCACGGCTAGTAATTTGGTATCTTTCTATAGTCGTTTGTAGTAAATTAGTTTTGATTTTTTTCGTGTCCTCTATATGCATTTCATGGTTGAAAAGCGCTATTTCTATTGCTGTAAAAAGGTCTTCGTTACTGAATGGTTTAACCAAAAAAGCGTTGGGTCGCGTTTGTTTCGAGCGTTCAATCGTATTGCGATCACTATTGGCTGTTAAAAAAATGATTGGAAGTGAATAATTGGAATTGTTAGAATGGGCTAAGTCAACACCGTCTAATTCGTCATTTAAGTTGATGTCGAGTAAAACAATATCTGGCTTTTCTGATTCTAACATATTGATTGCTGTTTCATACGAAAAAGCTGGTTGTGTTGGTAAATAACCCAACTTTTTTAATGCCAAAGAAATGGTTTCTGCTATGATCATTTCATCCTCTACAATACCAACTTTCATTTTTTTCATAAAACACATTTACGCCGTTTTTGGTTTTCCTTTAAATTTTATCGTGAACACGCTTCCTTGGTCGTAATGGTAAGTAACGGAACCTCTAATTTGCTGTGATAAGCCACGAATTAATTTTAATCCCAGTGTTTGCGAATTGTCAAAATTTATGTTTGGAGGTAATCCCGGTCCATTGTCTTTAAATATCAATTCATATATACCATTATCGTTAGTGAGCAAGTTGATTTCAACACTTTTTTTCGCTTGAGTCAATGGTATGTATTTATAGGAGTTTGTAAGAAGCTCATTCACAATTAATCCCAATGGTATAGCATTATCTATATCAATGTTGATTTCATTCGGATGTATAATGTATTTGATTATTCTGTTTTCATTTTCAAAAAGCTCTTTTGAATGGGTTGTTAGATTCAATAAAAAGGCATAAAATGAGATTTTTTCCAAATTTGTCCCTCCGTAGAAGTTTTGATGAATTAAGGCAATACTTGTTAGTCGAATTTGTCCTTCATTCAATGCTTGAATTGCTTTTTCATCCGTTAATTGTTCTTTTTGCAACTCCAATAAACCTGTTATAATCTGAAGGTTGTTTTTAACTCTGTGATGCAATTCTTTCAAAAGGATATCTTTATCTTCTAGCGCCAAATTTAAATCCTCGGTCCTTTTCGTAATAATGTTTTCAAGTTTAATATTTAGCTTTTTCAATCGGTTGCTTCTATATCGAATAGCGCTTATTACCAAACCGATGAAAATCAAGACTGAAAGTAAAACGAACCAAGTTTTTAAATAGAATGGAGGGATAAACTCAATCGGAATTTTAAGTGTATTATTTAGCCAAGTTCCATCAGTTAATTGCGCTTTAATTTCGATGGTATAAGCTCCGTATGGGAGGCTTCCTAAACTGATGCTACTTTCTTTTGTATAGATCCATTTATCATTTTGAACACCATTTATGCGATAAGCGTACATTTTTTTGCCTTCAACATAATCCAACACTGCAAAATCAATTTTAATCAATCTATCAGAAGGAAAACAGGTAATACTTTGATTGGCTGTATTCCAAGACCAGGGCGCCATTTGCACTCCATCTTTCGAATATTTTGTAATATTGATTATATAAAATGGCACCTGGTGATTTTCGTTTTTCTTTTTGAAATCATCAGGATTAAAACCAACCACACCATTCATCCCTCCGAAATAAAGCCAACCATCTGCTGATTTGAACGAGGACGTCCGATTAAACTCATGATGAGGAAGCCCGTCTTCAGTTGTAAACAAGGAAATATATTCGGTTTTTTTGTTAAATTTCATGATGCCGTCGTCTGTACTAACCCATAAATTATTGGAATTATCTTCTTCGATTCTGTAAAGAATCATTGAGGGCAATCCATCCTGCATGGTATAAGAAACGGTTGTTTGATTTGCACATATCTTAGACCATTCCCACTTAACCAAACCATCTCCATTTGTAGCAATCCACAAGCATTTATTTTTATCCTCATGTATATCCAGGGTTGACTCTATTGGGAGATACTTGTTTTTATCTTTGGATTGATACCCATAATAATCGGCTACTTTCCCATTTTTAATGATATAAATGCCGTTTTCAGCCACAGCCGTTATACCCTTTGATGTTTTTATAATCCTGTATACATCTTTGATATCAGGGATTTGTCCTGAACTTTTTTGAAGTACCCATTTATTTTGAGTGAAAGGATTATATGTAAAAAGGGAGTTAGAGGCCCCTACATAAAATAGTGAGTCCGAATACTGAAACACACACGTAGCAAAATCCTCTTTTGAATTAAACCAGTTTGCACTTCGAAGAGGCTTAAGTGTAGTTTTATCAAATTCGTTTAAATGAAATCCAACGGTATAGAATCGCTTGTTTATAGATAGAATTCCCCATGCATACGTGGAGATAATTTGTTGTACGTTATTTTTAAGGAAAATATCGAGCTCTCTATACTCGCATAAACTGTCTTCTGACCATCCTTATCTATATCTACACAAATGCCTCTTGTTTGTGGCCAAGGATATAAACTTTGTTGTGAATTCGTGAAATAGGTGTAAAAATGATTCCTCTTGTATTTTATCTTGTAGACACCTTGGGGCATGCAGATCCAAAGATTTCCCATTTCATCCTTTAGAAAATAATTAATACGGCCTTGGTCGCCTGCAAAAAGGTCTGAATTATTGAGCACTTTTATCGTTAGATCACCCTCAACATAATAAAGACCTTGTTTTTCAGAGTAGACCAATTGAGCCTTATTCCCTGGCATCATGTACATGCGGGAGTTTATTCCAATGTTCAGCTTTTCATTTGTAATTTTATTTCCACTAATTGTTCCAATCCTATAAATAATGTCTTCATCAATATATTTATAAATCCAATTATTAATTTTTGGTGCTTTTGAGGATTTTATTACTTTTTTATAAGGAATCACTTTAAATGTGTTAATATCTAGCACATCTGTTTTGCCACTTGAAACGCCGGGAGCCCATCGAAGGCCATGCTGTATAATCAAATGATTTTCGGCATCAACGAACAAATTAACAATGATGTTTGACGAAAGTCCGTCCTGAGTTGTGAAGAGCTTGACATTTTTTCCGTCATAGCGATTGAGACCAAATTTTGTCCCAAACCAAATAAACCCATGTTGATCCTGCCTTATACAATAGACTTCTCTTGAGGCGAGCCCATCTTTAACGGATATAAATTGTTTTTCTACAGTGTAAGTAGGTGTTTCACTATTTTTTTCAAACTGCGCTGTAGAGGGGAATATTACGATAAATAAATAAACTGTGATAATAAGGTAAAATTTTCCCATCTAGATTCTTCTGATAAATTAAATCTTTTAGCCGTTAATTTGCTCTTCCTCAGAAGACTGAATTTTTCGCTCAACGAAGTACATATTGATCTCTCCTTTACCTTTAGCCGTTATTTTACCACGATATTCTGTACGTCTTCAATCTAAAGTGGACTTTTGCTTAGTGAGTGTTTCCGTTATCTCAAAACTAAACTATTTTTCTTAGTTTCCAATTTTTTAATCATTTTATGCTCTTGATATTCCATTCTTCTCTTATGTAACGAGACGCTTTTTAATCTTGCCCTTTCTTTTAAAATAAGATCACCTCGTCCATAATAAACATCAGCTGGAGTAAGGTTGTTTATGGATTCATGATAGCGTTCATTGTTGTATTTATAAACGAACTTTTCCAAAGCCATTTCCAATTCGCCAGGAGCGTAATAATTATCCAGTTTAACCACATTTTTCATTGTCCTATGGTATCGTTCGATTTTACCTTGAGTTTGAGGATGCATCGGTCTTCCATGGATTTGTTTCATGCCGTGATTGTCTTTTAAATAACTTTTCAACTCAGCTGCGATGTAACAAGAACCATTGTCAGAAAGCAGTTTTGGCCTTTGTTTGGTGATTAGTTTAGCTTTTCTTACAGCACGATCAATTGTCCTTTTTACATCTTCGGCCTTCATTCCAGAGCAAAGTTCCCAATGAACGATATAACGGCTAAAATCGTCTAGTACGGTACTTAAATAATACCAACCCCAACCAATGATTTTGAAATATGTGAAGTCTGTTTGCCACATTTCATGAACGAACTTGGTTTTGTCAGTGAACTCATCGCCAGCAGATATGAATATGTGCGCGGGCGATGTAATCAAACCCCTTGCCTTTAAAATTCTGTAAACACTAGATTCTGAGATGAATATTTGCTGCTCATCTGTAAGATGGTAGGCTAATTCTCGGGCAGATAATTCAGGGCGTTCCAATGCAAGATCAACTACTAAGTTTTTTTGTTCTTGTGGAATGCTGTTCCATTGTCTATTAGAACTTCGTTTAACTGGTTCTAATCCTTCGACACCAAAATCTGAGTATGCTTTATACCAAGTGTAAAAAGTGCTCTTATTCAAGCCGATTTCACGGAGTGTTCTATTGACTCCGAGATCCGACTGTACGACCATTTTAATGAGCTCTTGCTTTTCTGATACTGTAAAACGCATATATTTTTTGAATTTATCTGTTAATCCAAAATGTCCAAGGTTTTTTTTACAATGTCATAGCGCAAAACCAAATCGGCAACAATCTCTTTTAAACGTAAGTTTTCCTTACGTAGTTCAGTTACTTCATCACTGGTAGCTTCTCGCGTTGTATCGCCTGATAATCGCTTCTTTCCAGCTTCTAGAAACTCTTTATTCCACTTGTAAAATTGACTTTCTGCAATTGAGTGTTTTCTGCAAATTTCAGAAATGGAAATTTCTGCTCTCATAGCTTCCATTACAATCTGAATTTTCTGCTCAGAACTGAAAATTCTTCTTGTTTTTCTACGGACATCTTTTATGAAGTTTTCAGTAGTTGTTTTTTTCTTTCTGTTTGTTTCCATAATTATTTAAATTTAAACATTAATTATTGGAAACACTCTCTTAGTTTTAACTTATGATCGGTCCACTTTATGCTGACGATTTACATCAGATATGAATTTCACTTTTACGGTGGCAGAAATACTTTGTTCATAAACCTTAAATTTTCCGCTGGTAATTAAAGAGAATAATAAATTGTCTTCCAATAACATAGCTCCTGTTGGTAATTTAAGCATTAGTCCATTTGGTATTTTATTTTCACCTGAACAATCTCCAGTCATTCTGGGGCGAATTGATAAAGTAACAAATGTGTTTTTTAGTCCAACTAATGTTAATTTCATTTCATTTAGATTACTTGCTTTTTTTGTAACATTGGTCATGAATTCTACTGCAGTAGGGTTTGCTTTGTGAGTACTATCCAATGAGGTAGAATAATAGGCAATACAATGGTCTGTATTATTTGTTTTCTCGTTAAATTCATAGTAGATATAATCCCCTTTCATAGGGAATAAATCATCTTGAGAAAAAATAATAGTTGATTGAAGGAGAAGAATCAATAATAAAGTTGTTTTCATATGTTATAATTTTAATATTATAAAAGCGATTGAAGTCAAATTTAAAGATATTTTTGGATAAAATAAATCATGCCGCAGATATTGAGTTTTAGATATGACAAAATGGATTTTCTCCTTACCTCGAAGAGAAGAGTTCGAACCTTTGACCTTCGCCTTAGAAGGGCGTATTGCTTCCGCCGCGGCGGACTGAGCTACGGGATTTAAATAACAAAAAAAGCCTCGCATTAGTGCGAAGCTTTTGTGACCCCGACAGGATTCAAACCTGTAACCGCTGGAGCCGAAATCCAGTGCGCTATTCAGTTGCGCCACGGAGCCTGTTTGGCAAGTGGTGCAACTGAAATCCTTTTATAGATGGTTGCGCCACAGAGCCTTTTGTGCAACAAAAATAGTCGTTTTTATTGTCTAAAGAAGCTTTCCTTCACTTTTTCCAGAATTGAATGGACATTCTTTTAAATTCGAGTGTTGGTCCGCCAGGATTCCAAACGTACACTTTAACTACAGATCCATCTGGATAGCTTCCCATAACGCTGCTTTTAATAGAAATTGAATTCTCGCCTTTTTTTGTTGCATCTGCAAGTTGATATTCAGCACGCTTATATGCATGGCCATTTCGTTCAACTGAAACGACTAGAATTGAATTTGTTACCTCTTTGGATTCAAATTCAATTTCACAATCCACAATGCTACAGTTTTTAACAAGTTCTTCCCTATTCGGGGAAAAAGCGATTTCTTTATCCACTTCGAACGTCTCGCATTTTGAAAAATTCAGCGAATAATTCGTCACTTTAGATCCTGAAAGTTGTTCTATTGATTGAGAAACGTCCCAAAACCAACAAGCGTCAGATTTTTCCTTTGATTTCCCAATAACTTTAAAAGATGTACAAGGTGTATTCCCAGTATTGTAAACCCTAATTTTTGCCCTAATAGGATCACCAATCTCATAACAAAGTGTGTATTTCTTATCTAATTCAGTAATAATTAATCCGTCAGGATCTTGCACTTGGTTATGACTTAAGAGAAGAATTATTTTTTCGTATTGTTTCAAATCGCCCAAATTATTCAATTCAGCAACACTATTTAATGGAAAAATCTCATGAGACTGATATGCTTTCTCTAACGTTTTATAATGGTGAAACGCATCATTGTCATAATAATACATCAAGTCCCTTGCTTTATAAGACGCATTAACAATTACTGCTACTTTTCTTTTTTGAAAACTGTGAACCATCTCTGCAGTTTCTTTCCAACCTTCACCATCTCTTTTTCTTGGATCAAATTGATAGAAAAAATGGAGCATTAAAACCACGAAATAGGATCTATAAAGCCATTTACCTTTCTCTAAATGCAAGAATAAGTATCCAATGGATAAATACAATCCGAAACTCGAAAACAAAACGTATCTGACCTGAAAAGATGGAATATATTGGGCTAAATAAAAATTAATTAAAAGTGGGAGAATAAATAAAAACCAAAAAATTAAAAATATCCGCCAAGAAAATCCTTTCGTAAACCATGAATAACGCAATCCAATTATGAGAAGTAAAGGCGATAAAAAATAAGGAATAATTAATGGATAATAAGCTTGGTCATTCCCTATAACTTTAAGCAAAATATAGTTAAAATCATCAAATGTTGAAAGTCCCAACCAGAAATTCTCATCGGGTACCACACTTTTAAAAATTAATAATTGCGGCAAAAATAAAATAGCACTCAGCACATATCCCAAACAAAGCATTAAAACTAATTTCCTCTCCTTGTTCCAATAAAATAAACATCCAAGAAATTGAACTATAGGAACCAAAACAGCATTATAATGTGTGTATGGTAGTGCAACATTTATAATGATTAATAAATAGAACCACTTTTTATTTTTTGTCTCTCTAAATAAAAGAAATGCATAAAATGAGGATATTGTTAGAAAAAGGACAAGTTGAAATGCTCGTATTTCATGACTAAAATCAAAATGCAAATTGGAACATAAAAAACAAACTGAAACGAAAACAACGAACCAAAAATTTCCAATTTTTTTTGTTAATTTAAAAAGCATTATTGCCGTGCCAATACTTATTATAATATTCAGTGACTTGACAGCAACGAGACCAATTCCAAAAAATTGAATCCAAAAATGTAAGA
>JBIIWQ010000298.1:0-3026 GCA_044338805.1 Crocinitomicaceae bacterium | reverse complement strand
TCAACTGTTGAATTGAATACATCAGATTTGAAAGCCGGTGTATATTTAATTGAATTGACAGTTAACAACGAAGTAATGGTGAAACGTCTAATCGTTGAATAATAACAGTTATTATAGAGATAGGGGCGGCAATTTGTCGCCCTTTTTGTTTGTTAGAATTTGAATAAATAATAAGTATTTTTGCAGCATGAAATGGATTGGAAATAGAGTAAGCTTTGTAGAAGATAAAATTAAAACGACCATTGTCGTTTATCCAGAAGATAAAGTTTGGGTAAATGCTTTAATGGGTGCTTGGATTTCAATGTGGCTTGTTATAGGAGCGACCGTTGTTTGGTCTTATTTCAATTTTAAATTGAACAACCAAGAAAAAATCAGTGTTTTTGTTTTCATGACTTTTTGGTTTTATTATGCAGTTAAAGTAATCCGTTCTTTTGCATGGTTAATGTGGGGAAAGGAATTAATTAAAATAAATGAAACATCCCTTATCTATAAAAAATCAGTAAAAAAATACGGTAAAGCTTCTACTTATTATTTGGAAAACATCAAGAAAATCTCCATGCATTATCCAAAAGAAAGATCTATGCAAGCTGTTTGGGAGATTTCTCCGTGGGTAAGAGGCGGAGAGCGAATTGAATTCGAATACCAAGGGAAATTTATCCGATTTGGAAGAAAACTAAGTGAAAAAGATGCAAAACTTCTTTTTAATTTGGTAACGAAGAGAATCGATGATCGCTTGAAACAGGCAAAAGTCTAATATTTCTTTCTTGAATCTTTGATTTTTTTGTTACTTTTCTGTAAAATCGATTTATAGTATTTTACACGTTGAAATGAACAAATTAATTTATTTACTTATAATTCCAATTTTCTTTTTTTTATGTTGTTCGCCAACTGTTAAAACTGAAGTTGAATTAAAGATGAATGCCGAAAATTCGCCAGATACTTTAAGCAATAAGATTGCTAAAAATAAATTGGATACATTAGGTAGCACAATCGAAGCAAGGTTTAAATGTCCTGAAAACTTTGAACGAACAAAAGTCGGTGACCTTTCATTTGAGAGTTATCTTAGAAATCTTCCATTAAAACCGCATGGGTCTTCTGTAAAGAAATTTAATGGAGCGATTAAAATAAACGATAATGTTTATGATGCTGTAATTGATTTGCCGATTGGTAATAAAGATCTTCATCAATGTGCAGATGCAATTATGCGGTTGAAAGCAGAATATTTATGGAATCAAAAAAGGTATTCTGAAATTCATTTTAATTTTGTCAGTGGTTTAAGGGCAGATTATTCCAAATGGATGGAAGGAAAGAGAATTGTATATGAAGGGAATAATGCACATTGGACCGATAGTGGAACGGCATCAAATACAGACAAAGACTTTTGGAACTACATGGAATGTGTATTTCGATATGCATCAACTTTATCCTTAACAAAAGAATTGAAATTAGTTTCAATTGAAAGTATGCAAATCGGAGATGTTTTTATATACGGTGGATCACCAGGTCACGCAATAATAGTTGTTGATATGGCAATCAATCCAGAAACAAAAGAAAAACTTTTTCTTTTAGCCCAAAGCTATATGCCTGCGCAAGAAATTCAACTTTTGAAAAACCCAAATAATGAAGGTTTGAGTCCTTGGTATTCATTGAATTTTAGTGGTGATTTATACACGCCAGAATGGACTTTTAGTCGAGATGAGTTGAAAAGATTTACTGATTAACAGCAGTTATTTCTAGTTCCTTTTCCATTAAAAAATGCTGTAGAACGTCAAATAATTTGTAGGAAGGTTCTATCAATTTATAATCGAGTTTTAAATAAAAATCAACGGCGTAATCACGAGCATGCAGAATCATTTTTGTGTTACCTAGTTCTTTGGATTTATGTTCTGTTGCATTCATGATTTCTCTGCCATAACCTTTTCCATGCGAATTAATTGCAACTGCAACGAATCTCACTTGTGAAGTAGTTTCAGATGCTTGATCTAATCGGGCAATTGCTTTTATTTCTGAATCATCGTAAAGTGCAAAATGAATTCCTTCTGCGTCTCCTTCGTTTCTTTCACTGCCCAAAGGTTGGTTTAAAGGTTCGCGCAAAACTCTGAAACGAAGATCATAATATGCATCCCATTCTAGGTCTGTTTCTGGTTGTCGGATGATTATTCCCATTTAAAGGCAATTGAAGTAACTCGTTTTGTGCATATCCCTTCTATTTCTTCTTCTCGGATTAGGTTTTGAGCAGCTGGATTTAAAAATACTTCTTCTAAATTTTTTATTTTTCCGGCAGGGACATTCTCAGCTAGCATTTTATCTAAAATAACTTCTGTTGGAAAAGATTTAATTTTTTCTTGAAGTATGTTCTGTAATTCAGTTCTATTTTTCACGCGCAACGCATTCGTGACAAACCGAATATCAGTTGGAATTTCAAGAAGATTTAGAAATGAACACAATTTCATAAAATGTACATCATTTCCAATTGCGAAAGTTATTAAATCACCTTCTTTTGTTGTAAATGTCTCGCCATAAGGCGCAATGTTTGGATGTAAACTACCAATTCGTTGAGGAATTTGATTTCCCATTAAATAATTGGACGCTTGATTCACCAAACTACAAACAGCTGCATCGTATAAGGAAACTGAAACACTTCTTGCAATTCCTGTTTTTTCCCTTTCTAACAATGCTAACAGCAAACCTTCCTTGAGTTGGTGTCCCGCCAAGACGTCTATAAAAGCAACCGGCATTTTTACAGGACCACTTTCATTTGTTCCATTCATGGACATAAATCCAGTTTCGGCTTGTAGAATTAAGTCGTAAGCTACACGGTCACTTTTTAAACCAAATCCATTTATTTTACCAATAATTAATTTCGGGTTAATTCCTCTCAATGTTGCGTCTTCAATGTTTAATTTTGCCTCATCGCCCTTCTTGAAATTTGAAATTAGGATGTCTGCATTTTCGATGTCTGCCAGAAAAGTTTGATAATCAGCTTTATCTTTTAAATTCAGTTGGAGGTACTTTTTTTTGTAATT
>JBIIWQ010000297.1:0-3034 GCA_044338805.1 Crocinitomicaceae bacterium | reverse complement strand
AAAACTGAAATCAATCGTTTTGTGTCTTTGGGATGTAAACCAATGGACGGCTCATCCAAAATATACATCGAACCAACTAAAGAACTTCCTAAAGATGTTGCCAAATTAATGCGTTGTGATTCTCCTCCTGACAGCGAGTTTGATTGACGGTTTAAGGTTAAATAGCCCAATCCAACGTTTAAAAGAAAACTCAAGCGACTGATTATCTCGGGTAAAATACGTTTTGAAACTTGTCGGTCGTAATCGCTTAATTTCAAAGAAGAAAAGAAAGCGTGCGATTCTTCTAAAGGCAGCAAAACAACATCAGTTATCGAATGACCAGCAATCTTAACGTAGTTTGCATCTTTCCGTAAACGCGTGCCTCGGCAATCTGAACATTCTGTTTTTCCACGATAACGAGAAAGCATCACGCGGTATTGAATTTTATACGCTTGGCTTTCAACAAACTTAAAAAAACCGTTGATTCCAGTGAAATATTGATTTCCAGACCATAATAAAGCTAGTTCTTTTTTTGTTAACTCAGCAATTGGACGATGAATAGGGAAATCAAATTTCTTTGCATTATAAACTAATTCATTGAGATATTCTCCCATCGATTCCCCTTTCCAAGGCGCGATTGCACCTTCGTAAACGCTCAAACTTTTATTGGGAATTATAAGATTCGGATCAATTCCAATTACTTGACCATAACCTTCACACATTTTACACGCTCCGAAAGGATTGTTAAACGTAAAGAAATGTTCATTTGGTTCTTGAAACTCCATTCCGTCTAATTCAAACCGATTTGAAAAAGGAAATTTCTCAAAATTAGAAGCGATTACAATTGAGCAGTCACCGTGTCCTTCAACGAAAGCTAAATTAATGGAATCAGCATATCTCGCTTCATTTTCTTCCGTAAAGGAAACTGCAATTCTATCAATAACTAAAAAGGCGTTTTCAATATCTTTTGGAGTAGTTGAAATGCAGTCATCCAAATCTATAATTTCATCGTTCAGTAACAAACGTGTATATCCTTGTTGTTTTAATAATTTTAGTTGCCGTTCAATGCCATACTTTTTAAAATCATGAATTGGATTGGCGATGTAAATTCGCTCCTCAGCGTTTAAGGTCTTTAAAAAATCAATCACATTTGCAACGGAATGTTTGACA
Organism: Crocinitomicaceae bacterium; assembly: GCA_044338805.1. Taxonomy (GTDB): domain Bacteria; phylum Bacteroidota; class Bacteroidia; order Flavobacteriales_D; family Crocinitomicaceae; genus M0103. The sequence continues at coordinate 1,885 of JBIIWQ010000297.1, read as the reverse complement.
ACTTCATTGCCTGAAATAGGAGAGAAGGTTTTTCCAATTCGTGCAAATGCAATCTTTAAGTAATCGTATATTTCTGTTGTTGTTCCAACTGTTGATCTTGGATTACTCGATATCACCTTTTGTTCTATTGCAATTGCAGGTGAAATTCCTTTAATGTAATCCGTTTCGGGTTTGTTCAACTTTCCTAAGAATTGTCGCGCATAAGACGATAAACTCTCAATATATCTGCGTTGTCCTTCTGCAAATAAAGTATCAAACGCTAAGGATGATTTTCCAGATCCAGATAATCCTGTAATAACAGTCATTTTTCCATGAGGAATATTCACATCCATGTTTTTCAGGTTGTGAACGCGCGCACCTTTAACTTCGATATATTTTTGTTTGGACATATTTTAAATAGAATATAACAAAGATAAAAACAGTTTTGTTGTAAATAGAGATAGGTGTAAAAGATCATGTTATTTTAATGAAAAATTATATAATAACATTCTGTTTACTCAGTAAAACAAGACATTCTACGCAATATTGCGAAGTTGCAATGTTGCACGTCATTTAAAAAATAAAAAGTTTTTTTTGGATTATTCAATTTAGTTTGTACTTTAGCATATATAATTTTAAAATAAAGATCGCCTATAAAACACGTATACGCTTAATAAGTTCGAAGATTTAAATTACTAAACTTGAAGTTATGGCTATGAAGTGTATGGATGATCGTGAGTTGATCACAGCGTATCTTGACGGAAATGATAAGGCTTTTGAAGTCCTTTTGATGCGTCACAAAGATAAAATGTTCCGTTTTATTTATTTAAAATTGAGAGACAAGATGTTAGCAGAGGATGTTTTCCAGGAAACATTCGTTAAAATCATTAATACCCTCAAATTAGGTACATATAATGAAGAAGGGAAATTCTTGCCTTGGGCGATGCGTATTGCGCACAATCTTGTAATTGATCATTTTAGAAAAAGCAGTAAAGTGCGTTTGATTTCTGAATCTTCTTCCATGAAGGACGATTTCAATATTTTTAGTACACTTTCTCAAGAGGATAAAAATATTCAAGAAGTGATGTCTTATGAAGAACTTGAAAAGCAAATGGTTGGTTTGGTAGATCATTTACCTGTAACTCAGCGTGATATTCTAAAAATGAGAATCTATAACGATATGTCGTTCAAAGATATCGCTGAAGCGGAAGATATTAGCATTAACACTGCTTTGGGAAGAATGAGATATGCCTTAATTAACATGCGTAAATTGATTGAAAAGCATCAATTAGTAACTGATATTTAAACGTTATGGGAAAACTTGTTTTTCTTTTTTCTCTTTTGATTTTAGCCTCTTGTACTAAAGATACTAATTGTGCAAATTCTGAACATGCTGAATTGAAAAATCTCACTGGTTTAGATGGCTGTGGATGGGTAGTTGAATTGGATAACGGTTCAAAGTTAGAACCTCAAAATCTCAGTGATTTCGATGTCGAATTGGTGGAAGGAAAAGACGTTCATATTCGTTACACAGAAGTTGGAGGAGGAAGTATTTGCATGGTAGGGCAAATAGTGACTATTGACTGCCTTTCAGAAGATTAATCGAAATATGCAACAGAATAAATCATCCCTTTCGAATTATACTTTTTGGTATGTTATAATTGGGGTTTTACTGATTTTAACGTTGTTTTTGCCCTTTAGAATTAATGTAGTTGAATCGGGTTATTCTGTTGGATTATTTGGAGGAGGTTCATATCATCCTGGATCAAGAAAGGTTATTAAGGATCATGACCAAATGTTGGGGACTAGGCATAAATTTGGGTTAATCTGAAAAGAAAGAAATCTACGTTTCGAACACCTCTAAATTGAGATCTGAAGGCTTTAATTTTAGCGTTAAATGATTCAG
>JBIIWQ010000048.1:0-10339 GCA_044338805.1 Crocinitomicaceae bacterium | reverse complement strand
TCTTAAGACTACAGGAATCCTAAAATCTAAATCTACTCCTACTCCATAACCTTTTACAAAAGTATTTGTTGAGGCATATTGAAACTCCCCATCAAATGTTAAACTGACTGAATCACCGCTTGCAGATTGAAAAAGTTTACCCTCTCTAATATTTCCTTCAGCATAATTGGAAATTGAATAGAAATTAAGCGAAACAGTTGATTTAGTTTTTTTATTAATTGCACCAAACCCTATTTTTTGAAATGACATGGAAGAAAACCGTGTTCCAGAAAAATTAGCATTCTCCCCTAAATAGTTTTCATTTCCATAAAAAGTCAACCCGAACAAATCTTTTGAATACAAACTCGATACATAAGTATAGTATCCTGCTTTGATAATAAACCCCAAATTTTCTTTTTTAAGAAGATTTACTTTCATGTTCCTGTATTCAAATTCACTCGAAAAGTCAACACCTAAACGGTTAATGCCTTTATGCTTCGTATATGAATCATCTTTTATTTCATTTGTGATATTTCCACCAAATAAAAATTTTGAACTTAAAGAATTTTGTATTGAAGTCGCTCCGAAATCTGCAACTCCATTGATTATGTATTCTTGATCATACGCATTCGTGTCATGCTGTATAGGCAGTAATTGTTGGGCAAATCCAACCGAATTTAATCCCAAAAGAAGGAATAGAAAGTATAACCTCATCATAAGACTGCTTTTAAAACGAGTTTTGCTTTCAACTTAACTGCTATAAAAGCACCAACGGGAATTAATACCTGACTATTAGCCGATGTTATTGGATCCGGTGTATTAAATTGTGTTTCAACCGCAATATTTGTGATGTTTTCAAGATCTAACAGCATCGCTTCATTTAAGATAAAATTAACTTCTGAATTCATTTTTCTTTTGCCATCTGAAGGATCAATAGAACCATAAAGAGATGAAACTATATCTGAACTACCTGTAACAGTATGAAGTACAGTTCCATTCACATCCATTAAAAATAATTTAACACTACTAGATAAAGGGAATGCATTGGTAACGTTTAAGACTAAAATTCCTGATTCAACATGCGATTTTTCAAGATCTTGCTTGATATCAAAATCAAACGTATCCCGCAAGGTTAACCCATCAGCTCCTATTGCAAGAGGCATTTGTGCTTTAATTTTTACTTTTAATCGGCTGTTTGGGAAAATTTCATTCCAACCACCAGAAACATTCCCAAATGGATTTAATTCCAATCTATAACCGATTGTATGAGCTTTTCCTAAATTTTCAAGATAAGCCTCCAGATTACTATTCATCCCATCAAAAGCTATTGATGTAGTGGAATTAGTTATAGACGTCCAGTTTCCTGTTGCTTGATCAATATATATTGGAACTCCAATTTGTGAATTCGTAAGATTTACTGTATTTCCTTGATAGTTAGTATTTGAAACTGTCGTTAACAAGGCTTTCGCATCAATTTTCATTCCATTTGTAATCTCAAATTGCAGATTAACGGCTGGTAAATCAACCGTTCCTGCTGTTACGTTATTTAAAAAATCAATAGTATAAGTTGATGTATCTGAAACAATTTTATGACCGAAATAGCCCCGTGCATAATCTATTTTGATGTTTTTAAATTCTGCATCGACTTTAAAAACCTGACTATTAGTAACAGTAACTGCTGGTCCCGCAGGATCTGTAGAAACAACTAATCTCGATTGTAAAATATTATAATCTCCACCAGATATACCTGTTAACAATAAATCATATCCTGAAATATCAAGACTTGCAACAACTGTCCCAGGGTTTGAATTCGTGCCTGCCGGAACTTGATATTGTTCTTGGAATTCAACCCCATTTTTAGATACTCCTGGTAACTGCACTGTAAAAAATGTTTTTGTGTTTACGGGGTTGAAAACTTCCATTTTGATAACACCATTACTTACCCTAATTTTTTTGAGTTGAACTGAATTATTTCCTATTGAATGTTCTTCAATTTCATTCACTATACTAAAGCCTGGAGGTACAGAAAGACTGGGCACAGCAATATTAAAATTATGAGAAATAAGTGTGTCAGGGATTGAAACGATATCCTCTATTCCTAAATTTAATATAGTTCTAGTTAAATCTACCTGATAAAATGTACTTAAACCAGTAGTTAGGGTTGAATCGTTTACAAGGTTTTTTAAGGATAATGTATCATTTACAAGTGGCGCAACCCAATTAGAATCCCACGTTGTTTTTTCCTTATGACAAGAAAAAAGTAAAAATATTCCAAGAAATGGTAAAACATATAATTTCTTCACACTCATGTAACGTATTTTTTGAGTAAATGGTTGGTTTTATGCTCGTTCTATTATCGTAGCATAACCTTGTCCTAAACCGATACACATTGTTACAAGTGCATATCGCTTATTTGTCTTTTGTAATTCTATTGCTGCAGAATGCAAAATTCTTGCGCCTGACATTCCAAGTGGATGTCCTAATGCAATTGCGCCTCCATTTGGATTTATTCGAGGGTCATTATCAGCTAAACCAAGTTTACGTGTACATGCTAATACTTGCGCAGCGAATGCTTCATTCAATTCCAAAATATCCATTTGATCTAATGTCATACCAGCTCTTTGAAGTACTTTTTGAGAAGCATAAACAGGTCCAATTCCCATAATTCTTGGTTCAACTCCTGCTACTGCAGCTCCAACAATTCTAGCCAACGGCTTTAAACCATTCTTAATAACCGCATCTTCAGAAGCAATTAGCAAAGCAGCAGCTCCGTCATTTAAGCCTGAAGCATTTCCGGCAGTTACAGTTCCATCCTTTTTAAATGCAGGACGCAAACCGCTTAAACTTTCAAAAGTAGTTTCAGGACGAGCAAACTCATCTTGATCAAAAATTATTGCATCTTTTTTTCTTTGTGGAATGATAACAGGAATAATTTCTAGTGCCAATCTCCCATTCGCTATTGCCTTAGCCGCTTTTTGCTGCGACCATAAAGAGAATTGATCTTGCGCGTCTCTCTCAATTCCATACAAATCAACTAAATTTTCTGCTGTATTGCCCATTCCATCAACACCATACAATTCTTCCATTTTTGGGTTAATGAATCTCCAACCAAAAGATGAATCATACATTTGAGCATCACGACCATATGCTGATGAAGTTTTAGAAATAACCCATGGTCCTCGTGTCATGTTTTCAACGCCACCTGCAATATAAATATCACCAGCACCGTCTTTAATTGCGCGAGCAGCATTAATCGTAGCAGCCATTCCAGAAGCACACAATCTATTAACCGTCTCTCCTCCAGTTTGAAAAGGTAAACCGGCTAATAAACCAGCCATTCTAGCAACATTTCTATTGTCTTCTCCTGCCTGATTAGCACAACCAAAAATGACATCTTCAATTAATGAGGGATCTAGATTAGGATTTCTTTCCATCAGTGACTTAATCACATGAGCCCCAAGATCATCAGCTCTTACTGCAGATAATGTTCCTCCAAAACTCCCGATAGCTGTTCTTATTCCATCAACAATATAAACTTCTTTTGACATACATTTTGTTTGATTTGATAAAGGTAACATTTTTGAAATTGTTGAAAACTAATTTTATAGATGAAATCGATAGTTTGTATATTCGATTTCCAAAAAACTCAAAGTTAACAACGTGAAAAAAAAGTATTTTCTCCTTATAAAGCTATGCTTAGCTTTTGGGATAAGCTCATATGCGCAGCTAGAGGAGCTTACTCCTTTAGAAAAAGCGTATCGAGATTCAATCAAAGCATTAAACCTTCAAAATGAAGCGGTAGCTCAAAGTCAAGAAGCCTATAACCAGGGAATCAAATTATTCTCTGAAAAAAGTTATACCGCATCAATTACAGAATTTGCGAAGTCAATCCAATTTGACCCAAATTTCACCGCTGCATATTATAACAAAGGAGTCGCTGAAAATGAAGCTGAAAAATATACAGATGCAGCAAAAACGTTAAATACACTCATAGAAAAAGACCCTTACTATTCGAAAGCATATTTTCAAAGAGGGAGAGCTTTTCAAGGTTTAAATGATTATTTGAAAGCAGAAAAAGATTATGAGAAATCGATTTCTATTGACCCGAAGAACGCAAAAGCGTATTATAATTATGGAACACTTCGATTCTTACAAGCGGATTATAATGGAGGGATTAAACATTTTTCTAAAGCAATTGAATTAGATCCCAATTTTGCTTTCGCATACAATGATAGAGGAAGTTGTTACCGCATGTTAGGAAATTACCCAAAAGCTATCACTGATTATGAAGAAGCCGTTCGTAAAAACCCTAAAATGGCATTTGCATTAAATAACATTGGAACTACCAAAAAGAAAACAAAAGATTATGTTGGTGCCATGGCAGCGTTCAATCGAGCAATTTCTGTTGACCCTACGTTTTATATGGCTTTCAACAATCGTGGAGCAACGCAAATGGAACAAAACAGATTAGATGATGCTAAAAAAGATTTTGAGAAAGCATTAGAAATTAATCCTAAATATGCCCCATCTGCATCGAATTTAAGTGCTATTTATTTTAAATTAAAAGAATATAAAAAAGCACTAGAATATGCTGACAAAGCAGTAAATATCGATTCAAACTATGGTAACGCATATGTCAATCGCGCCAATGCGAAAGAAATGACACGTGACATGAATGGCGCCTGCGATGATTGGTTTAAAGCGAAACAATTGGGAGTAGAATTGGGTAAAAATTATTACTCAAGCAATTGCAACGAATAAAAATAATTTAGAGATGAAAAGATATATTATTACTGCACTCACGCTTGTTTTTACAGTTGTTGCATTAGCACAAAATGTTGAATTTAAGTCTGCCAATTTCAAAGAAGATAAGGAAGGACTTAAAAAAGCTGAAGATGCTATCAAAAAAGGAGATGAATTCCTGGCGCTTGGAAATGAAGCAATTTTCTTGGTACAAAGTCCTGGTTTAAACTTTCAAAAAGCATTAAAAGAATACATGATTGCACAAAAATTCAATCCAAAAAATGGTCAATTGAATTTTAAAATTGGCGTTTGTTATGCAAATTCAACAGATCCATTTAAATCAATTGAATACTTAAAAAAAGCATTTAACTTAGACCCAGCTTGTGACCCATTTATGAATTACTATTTAGGTTATTCATTGCAATTGGAAGAAAAATTTGATGAAGCATCAAAAGCCTATATTGAATTTGAAACAGGTTACAAAAAGGCTGATAACTTCTCCAAATTCGTTACCCAGCATAAAAACGAATGCAAAGCAGCAAAAGCATTAAAAGCTTCGCCAATTCGTGCATGGGTAGACAATGTTCCTGAATTAAGTTCTGATTCCGATGATTTTGCACCTTCTATAACTACTGACGGTTCTGAAATAGTATTAACATCTAACAGATCTAATGGTCACACTCCAAATGAGGTAGGCGGATATGATCAAGACATTTACTCATCCACTTTAAACGATGGAAAATGGGCCACACCCAAACAAATTTCTGGGCCATTAAATACAATTGGTGACGATGTATCAAACAATTTAAGCTATAATGGTACAAAAATGTTACTTCACAGAGAAGTAAATGGTCAACTTGATATTTTTGAAAGCAAGTTAAATGGATTGAATTGGTCAGATCCTGCATTGTTGCATTTTCAAATCTCTTCAGGAAAAGCAAATGAAAAATATGCCGCTTATAATCCTGATGGGTGGAGTATTTTCTTCTCTAGAGATAATGACAATAGAGCAAATGGCTTTGATATCATGTACAGCGCGATGCAAAGTAAGATTCAAAAAGATTATATGGCGGCTACAATGGTTACATTAATCAATTCTAAATTCAATGATGGCCCAATTTATCTTCATATTGATGATGAAACAATGTATATCGCGTCTGAAGGTCATGAATCAATTGGTGGATATGATGTTTTTGTATCTAAAAAAGTTCAAGGTCAATGGACAAAACCTGTCAATATGGGCTATCCTATTAATACACCGTATGATGATTTTTTCTTCGCAGGAACTGCAAATGGAAAGTTTGCGTACATCTCATCTAATCGAGCTGGAGGAAAAGGTGGCTATGATATTTACAAAGTAACATTTTGGGGACCTGAAAAAACACCGATTACAGATGTTGAAGATTACCTACTTTCCTCCATTGCAATGCCAATGAAAGATTCACAAGTTGAAGCTACCGTTGATGTAAAGAAAAAATCATTTACTGTTTTCAAGGGAATAACACTTGATGCAATGACGAAGAAACCCGTTGAGGCAAACATTGAAATCACAGATAATGTTACTGGAAAAGTTATTGAAACTTTCACTACGAATAGTGCTACTGGTAAATTCATTATCACATTAGCTTCTGGAAAAAATTATGGAATCGCTGTTAAAGCCGATAAATACTTGTTTCACTCAGAGAATTTCGATATTCCAAATGGAGCGGCAGATAATTTGGTAAACAAAGTCATTGAACTTAAAAACATTGCGATTGGCAGTAAAATTGCCTTAAGAAATATCTTCTTTGATATTGGAAAGTCAACGTTGCGACCTGAATCTAATTCTGAGTTGGAGCGATTATTAAAATTAATGAAAGATGTTCCAACGTTGAAAATAGAAATCTCAGGTCATACAGATAATACTGGTTCTGCAACTTTGAATGAAACATTATCTCAAAGTCGCGCTGAAGCGGTTGTTGCTTATTTAACAAGTAAAGGAATTGCTGCAAATAGAATGGTTGCAAAAGGATATGGTTCATTAAAACCAATTGCATCAAATAATTCTGAGGATGGCAAACAACAAAATCGCAGAACTGAATTTGAAATAAAAGGCAATTAGGTTTTCTTTTTAAGAAATATGGAGGCAAGGTCGTAATGCTTAATCATTGCCACAGATGCACAGATTCACAAAATTAATCCGTGCATCTGTGGCTGATAAAATTTTATAAATGGAAAGATAAGGACCCTAAATTGCATAGTTTTATCTAGATGATTGACACTATTAAAAGAAAAGCGAGTTTAACTCGTTTTTTTTTTGAATAAACCTTAGCTTTGATAAACACATTGATTTGTTATGAAAGAATCAGAATTCAAAATAAAATTTCTCGGTGGCGCAGGAACAGTTACGGGTTCTAAAACCATAATTGAGACTCCGAAAAAAACTATCATGGTTGATTGTGGTTTGTTTCAAGGATTGAAAGAACTCCGACTAATGAATTGGGCGCCATTTCCTATTAATCCAGCGAGCATTGACGAAATAATTCTAACACATGCTCATTTAGATCATTGTGGATATATCCCATTATTAGTGAAAAAAGGTTTTACTGGGAAAATTCATTGCACAAAACCTACAATGGAATTGGCACAAATTATTTTATCGGACAGTGCTAAGATTCAAGAAGAAGATGCAGAAAGAGCTAATAAAAACCACTATTCTAAACACAAGAAAGCAGAACCCCTCTATACAGTTGAAGATGTTATTGAAGCAATGAAACATTTTGAGTTTCATGAATTACATGAATGGGTAATTATTGACAATTCAATTAAATTCCAATTACTTAACAATGGTCATATTTTGGGTTCTACTTTTGTTGATTTACATGTTAATGATAAGAAAATCGTTTTTTCTGGAGATATCGGAAGAAAGTCTCCCATGTTATTATATCCACCGGAAAAAATAAAAGAGGCAGATTATATCATTCTTGAATCGACCTATGGCGATAGAATTCATTCTACTGGCGATGTTAAAGCTGAATTATTAAAAATTATTGAAGAAACATTTGATAGAAAAGGTATTTTGATGATTCCTTCATTTGCTGTGGAACGAACGCAAGAATTAATGTTTATTCTTCATCAATTACGTGAAGAAGATTTGTTGCCAAATATGCCGATTTATTTGGATTCACCGATGGGAATCAACTCAACAAGTGTTTATAATCATTTTCCAGAATGGCAAAATTTATCGCACTATGATTTAAGTAGAATGTATGAAGATGCGCATTTTGTAAGTGATTTTGAACATTCAAAAACAGTCGTTGCAGATAAAACACCAAAAATTGTTTTGGCGGGAAGTGGAATGATGTCAGGTGGTAGAATTTTGCACTACCTGAATAATCATATAGATAATCCAAATAACACGCTTCTTTTTGTTGGTTTTCAAGGTGAAGGAACACGTGGAAGAGCGATAATGGAGGGAAGTCAAGAAATTAAGTTTTATGGTGAATACAGAAAAGTAAATTGCCATATAAGTTCAATAACTTCTCTTTCTGCTCATGGAGATCAAATGGAAATGATTGATTGGTTAAGAAATTTTGATGAAAAACCAATTGAACTATTCTTAAATCATGGAGAGCCTCATCAAACAGATGCCTTACGTGTTAAAATTCAAACTGAACTAGGATGGGAGGCGAAAATCCCGAAATTAGATTCAGAATATATTCTTTCTTAAGCTTAAATTCACATGTCAAATTTTACCCCACTTCAAACAACTGATATAAATTATTTCATTGAACTTCTTGGAGACAGATGTTATGTTGATTCAGCTAATTTATATGAATATAGTCATGATGAAACAGAAGATTTATCCTTTTTACCTGAAGTAGTTTTAAAACCTATTTCGCCAGAAGAAGTTTCTGAAATCCTAACTTATTGTAATGAAAAGAACATTGCAGTAACGCCTTCAGGTGCTCGAACTGGATTAAGTGGAGGTGCATTACCCATTCATAAAGGAGTGGCTTTGTCCATGGAGAAATTCAACCGTATTCTTCATATAGACGAAAAAAACCATCAAGTAACAACTGAACCAGGAGTAATTACGCAAGTTTTACAAAATGCAGTAAAAGAAAAAGGATTGTTTTACCCTCCTGATCCTGCAAGTAAAGGAAGTTGTTTCATTGGAGGAAATGTTTCTGAAAATTCAGGTGGCCCTAAAGCTGTAAAATACGGCGTTACGAAAGATTATGTACTGAATCTTGAAGTCGTTTTACCTACCGGTGAAATTATTTGGACTGGTGCCAATGTTTTGAAAAATGCTACTGGTTATAATCTCACACAATTAATCGTAGGCTCAGAAGGAACGCTCGCAGTAATAACGAAAATTGTTTTGCGACTTATTCCCCACCCTACTCATGATTTGCTGATGCTCGTTCCTTTTTTCGATGCTGAAAAAGCGTGTGAAGCTGTTGCAGCAATTTTTAGAGCTGGAATTACCCCGAGTGGATTAGAATTCATGGAGCGGGATGCTTTAACATGGACACAAAAATTCACAGGAGATCGAACCATTGAAGTCAAAGAAAATCATGCTGCGCATTTATTAATTGAAGTTGACGGCTTTAACCAAGAACTTTTAATGACTGAATGTGAGAGAATTATGGAAGTGCTTGAAACTTTTGAAACAGACGAAATTCTTTTTGCTGAAAGTGAAGCACAAAAAAATAGTCTATGGTCCTTGAGACGAAAAGTTGGTGAAGCAGTAAAATCTCAATCTATCTACAAAGAAGAGGACACTGTCGTTCCAAGATATGAATTACCTCGTCTTCTGCATCATGTAAAAACCATTGGGAAGAAATACGGCTTACATTCCGTTTGTTATGGTCATGCTGGTGATGGAAACTTGCATGTTAACATTATTAAAGGTGATTTATCGTATGAACAATGGGAAATCGATCTTCCTAAAGCTATCCGTGAATTGTTTACTGAAGTAGTGAGATTAGGAGGTACTCTTTCGGGTGAACATGGAATTGGCTTGGTACAGCAATCATATATGGATATTGCTTTTCCTGAGGTAAGTCTGAATTTAATGCGGAATATTAAAGTAGTTTTTGACCCAAAGGGAATATTAAATCCTGGCAAAATATTTTCAACTGAGAGGAAATAATGATTTTGATTCACCGATTTCTTGAATCTAACTATTACAAAAACCAAGGATGGTAACAACAAAATTAAAAATTCAAGATAAATTACCACTCACATGCACTCGAATTGGAACTTGTTGCCATGGAAACCTTGTTTTCCTCAATCCTTGGGAATTGCTTAGTCTTGCCAATGAAATAAAAATAACAGCAAGCGAATTTCGTGATCTTTATACTGATTTCGGAGGAATTCGAATGAAATTCCAAGGAAAGAAAGATGCACGAGGCAAACAAGCATGCAATCAATATATTGAAAATTTTGGATGCAGTGTTCATTTGAGCAGACCTTTAGCTTGTCGATTATTTCCACTTGGAAGACACATTCAAAGTAATGAAGTAAACTACATTTTTCAAGGTAAGGAATTCCCATGTTCAAATGGTTGTCCTGAAGTTTTTAACTTACCTCAATTAAGTGTTGGAGAATACCTGAAGGGCCAAGAAACAGA
>JBIIWQ010000004.1:0-31503 GCA_044338805.1 Crocinitomicaceae bacterium | reverse complement strand
AATTCCATTGATCTAAGTCCTTCGCATAAAATTCTAAAACTAAAGAATCTGTTGTTTCTGGCACATCTCCAAAACCTTCTGCTTGAAACAAGAAGCTAAAATAAACTGAATCGGCGACATTAACCGTTGATAAATCCAACGGTTTTGATGTTAAAAAATCGGCATAATTAGTGATGGTTGTTCCAATGGAATAAGGAAAACCATTTTCGTTTAAACCATCAAAAGTAACTACTCCTAGTGATGGAGGCTCAACAGCAAAACGATAATTGTGGTATGCTTGATCATCAAGCCAAAACGCGTCACTGTTGTTTAAATTTATAAAAAATTGCGTTGCGGAATCTTGATAGAATTCAGGACTAACTATCCAAATTGTATCTGACACATCCGATGTTCCAACCGTATCATAAATGTAATAAGGTGGATATAAATCTGTTGTAGCATAACTAACAGGGTAAGTTGCCAAACTACCAACTTTGAATTGCGTAGGACTAAAATTAACATCTGTGTAAGTGGATGTTAGAACGTCGTATGTTCTTCGAAACGTTGTTTGTCCAGAAAAATAAAGATTATTAGGGATTTGTATAGAAGTAACATTGTCTAAAATCCTGTATTTCTTATCATTCGTAACTCCTAAATCAGTAAAATCAGCATTGTATTGTTCAAAATGGTTCTTAGTGAATTCGTCAAAAAACGGCAGATTTAACGTGTCAGATTTATAAATAAACGTACTATCAAAAGTTCCTGGATTCGCTTTTTCTGTTTTGTTAGATTTTTTATTTTTCCATTGTAAATCAGGATTGCCAGTCAATGGTCCAGCCTCTTCACCTTGTGCAAAAAACACTATTGGGCAACAAATTAAAATCAATGCTAGTATTTTTCCTTTCATTCAATTTTTATTAATAGAATTATGGATTTTGACCATCACCTGTAAAGTTCTTCGTTGCATATACTGTTATTGTAGAACCTGCTGGAATTTGTATTCCCTCAATATACTCTGGCGATTGAGATTCTATTCTTGACGCCAAAGAATCTTCATATGTTACACAACCTTCACAAACAGGCAAGAAGCCAAATGACCCTAAGGTTGCTAAACGGTCTTTTGCTTCAAATATTGTTAAACCATATAAATTTGGAATATCAACTGGTTCTCCTTGTCCATTCTTTCCTACAATCAATACTATGGTAGATCCAATCGGGATTCGAGCGCCTTCTTTAACTCCTTTCCCTTTATAACGTTGTTCTAGAACAGCGCCATTTGCCTCATTTGTTTCTTTGAATTGGATTATGCATTTCAACCCTCTATTTTCCAAAATACTTTCAGCAAATCGTTGAGATTTATCAACTAAACTAGGCATTTCAACAAGTCGTGATTTTTTAGAAACACGAAAACGAATTATGCGATTTTCCTTCACATAAACTTGGGAAGAAATTGTTGGGTCAGGATCTTGGTCTAAAATTGTCCCTGAAGGTTTTGATGGATCATAAATTGAATCCAGTACTTCGTATTGTAATCCAAATTCTTCTAAAGTTCCTTTGACATCATTTACATTTTTACCGATCATGTTAGGAACAGCAATTCTCTGACCGTGGTTGGTGTAAGAATCTAAATAAAATACTGTAATACTTACAATAATAAGATAAGCAAGAAGCATTAATCCAAAATGCTTTAGAAAATGCTTGCTCCAAATAAAGGTTCTGAGTTTTTTTAAAAATTCCATATATTGAAATCAATCACGCAAATATAAGCAATAAGAAGTAAAAAAATAAAAGTAAATCGAAACAATCCTATTTTAAAAATTTGGAGACAATGCATGGGATTTATAGAAGTCTTCAATGTATTTGAATGCTTCATCCGCTGTGTCAACCAATTTAAATAAATTCAAATCTACTTCTGCAATATTTTGTTCCATATGTAACATCGAATCTTTAATCCAAACAAGCAGACCTTGCCAATACTCAACACCAATTAAAACCACAGGTCTATGATTGATTTTTTTTGTTTGGATTAATGTTAATGCCTCAAACAATTCATCTAATGTTCCAAAACCGCCGGGTAATATGACAAATGCTTGGGCATATTTGACAAAAATCACTTTTCGCACAAAAAAGTAATCAAATTCAATATTATGTTCTTGATCTATGTATGGATTGTGATTTTGCTCAAATGGCAAATCAATATTTAAGCCGACTGATTTACCAAGTCCTAGTTGAGCCCCTTTGTTTGCAGCTTCCATAATCCCAGGTCCACCTCCTGTAATTACACCATAACCAGCTTCAGCAAGTTTCTTCGCAATTTCAATTCCTATCTGGTAATACTTATTATCAGGCTTTGTTCTTGCAGATCCAAAAATGGAAATACATGGGCCAATTTTAGACATGCGTTCATAACCTTCAACAAATTCAGACATTATTTTAAATATTGCCCAACTATCGTTCACTCTTATATCATTCCAATCTTTCCTAATTTTATTCATCGTGTTATTTTTATGTGCAATCAGTCCTTGCGAAATTCAACAAATGGAGCAATTTGAAAATTAAAGGTAGTATATATTCTATTCATCAACAGAAGCAATTGTTTATTTTTTCAACAGTAAATTCCTTATAATTTAAGTTTTTACTTAACTTCGATAAAGATGAGTTCTCGCCTAATAATTATATTCAGTTTTTTTTCTGCAAACTTATTGTTTGGGCAAACTTCTTTTTTAGCTCCATCTGATTCACTCAGCAAGAAAAGATTGATTCCTGTTTCCATTGGAACTGGCTCTGCATGGGTGGGCAGCATGATTGGGCTCTCTGAAATTTGGTACAACGATTATGACAAAACAAAATTTCACACATTCAATGACGGGGCGAATTGGTTACAAATGGATAAGGTAGGTCACATTTACACAAATTACCAAATAAGTCAATTCTCTGGAAATTTATTTAAATGGTCCGGAATGAAATCTGCAAATGCAGCGATACTTGGAACTGGAATAGGATTGGGATTTCAATCAACTTTAGAAATTTTTGATGGATATAGCTCTGGATGGGGTTTTTCTTGGTATGATATGGCTGCTAATACAGTCGGCGCAGGAATCTATCTTGGCCAAGAATTAGCATGGAAAGAGCAGCGTTTTTTATTAAAATTCTCATATCATCCTACAGAATTTGCTGCTTTAAGACCCGAAGTTCTAGGATCAAATTTTCAAGAACGACTTTTAAAAGATTACAATGGACAAACTTATTGGGTAAGCTTTAATCCATTTTTATTTACAAAAAACACTTCAATTCCAAAATGGATTTGTTTATCCTTTGGATACAGTGTTAATAATAAAATTGTAGGTGATAAAGAATCTTATAGTGACCCAGTTAACATGATTTCATATTTATCTCAAAGAGAATTAATATTTTCATTTGACATAGATTTTAGCAGAATTCCTGTTCGGAAAAAATGGCTAAAAACTGTTTTTAAACAATTAAATTACTTAAAGTTACCTTTTCCATCTTTGATTATTAGAGATGGGAAATTAATCGGTTCTGCACTTTACTTTTAATGATCAATTATGGCATATACAATTCACGACTTAGAAGATTATTTCAAACAATATAGACGTTCAATTAGAACTCCTAGAAAATTTTGGGGAGAAATTGCCGATAATTTCAGTTGGAATCAAAAATGGGATAACGTTTTAGACTTCAATATGACAGAAGCTAAATTCTCATGGTTTGAAGGTGGCAAATTGAATATTACTGAAAATGCAATTGACAGGCATTTAGTTAATAGAAGTAAAAAAACAGCTATTCTTTTCGAACCAAATGACCCAAATGAAGCTGCTCAGCATATTACGTATGAAGAATTGTATCTTCGTGTTTGTAAAATGGCCAATGTTTTAAAAGAACAAGGAATAACCAAAGGCGATCGCGTTTGTATTTATTTACCAATGATTCCAGAATTAGCTATTTCACTTTTAGCCTGTGCACGAATTGGAGCAATCCATTCAGTAGTTTTTGCAGGCTTTTCAGCTAGTGCAATTTCAGCTAGAATTTTAGATTCAGACTGTAAATTAGTAATTACAGCTGATGGAGGATTTAGAGGCAATAAAACAATTGATTTAAAAAGCATTGTTGACGAAGCATTATTAAAATGTCCATGTGTCGATAAGGTTTTACTTGTTAAGCGCACAAATAATCCAATAAATATTCAAGATGGTCGTGACTTTTGGTTGGAAACTTTATTGGAAAATAGTTCGGTAAATAATACTCCTGAAATCATGGATGCCGAAGACCCATTGTTTATTCTATACACTTCTGGTTCAACAGGTAAACCAAAAGGAATGGTTCATGCAACTGCTGGATATATGGTTTATACAGGTTATACTTTTAAAAATGTTTTTCAATACCAAGAACAAGATATTTTTTGGTGCACAGCTGATATTGGTTGGATAACAGGTCACTCTTATATTCTATATGGTGCATTATTGAATGGCGCTACAACTGTGCTTTTTGAAGGCGTTCCATCCTATCCAGATTTCGGTAGATTTTGGGAAATCATTGACAAACATAAGATTACACATTTATATACTGCTCCAACTGCGATTCGATCTTTGGCTAAAGAAAATATCGAATGGGTTGAAAAATATAATTTAAGTTCCTTGAAAATTTTAGGATCAGTTGGTGAACCAATCAATGAAGAGGCTTGGCATTGGTACGATAATCATGTTGGAAAGAAAAAATGTCCAATTGTAGATACGTGGTGGCAAACAGAAACTGGTGGAATACTAATTTCTCCTTTAGCAGGAATTACACCAACGAAACCAACCTATGCCACACTTCCAATTCCTGGAGTTCAACCTCTACTAATGGATGACAAAGGAAATGAAATTGAAGGAGAACAAGTAACAGGTAATTTGTGCATTAACTTTCCTTGGCCAGGAATTGCACGAACAATCTGGGGAGATCATGAACGATACATCGATACATATTTCAAAGCTTATCCTGGTAAATATTTTACTGGTGACGGTGCTTTTAGAGATGAAGTTGGTTATTACCGTATCACTGGTCGAGTTGACGATGTAGTTATTGTTTCTGGTCACAATCTTGGAACTGCACCAATAGAAGATGCAATAAATGAACATCCAGCAGTTGCAGAATCAGCATTAGTTGGCTTCCCACACGATATAAAAGGGAATGCGCTTTACGGTTTTATAATTTTGAAAGAATCAGGTGAAAATCGCGATCATAACAACCTGCGCCTAGAAATAAACAAATTGATTTCTGATCATATCGGGCCAATTGCAAAATTAGATAAAATTCAATTCGTTGATGGCTTACCTAAAACGCGCTCTGGAAAAATAATGCGTAGAATTTTACGGAAAATTAGTGGAGGAGACTTTTCTAACTTTGGTGATACATCGACTTTGTTGAATCCAGAAATTATTGATGAGATTGTGAAAGGGAAGGTTTGATATTAGAGTTGGAGGTTAGAGATAGAATTGAAGTTTCTAACTGATAGTTTAGAGTTTGAAGTGAGGAGTGTAAACTGATAGTTTATACAAAGAATTAAAGCTCACCATTCTTCAAATTCAACTTTTCCAATTTGTGAAAATAAGGATGTGACAAATGTTCTTCAAGCATCATCAGATGTTGCATTCTATGGCAATCAGAACCGACAAAATCAACTAGGTTTGCATCAATTAATTTTTCTGCTTGTTTCCTGACTTGAGGTCCATAATGCCCGGTTAAAGAATTGAGGTTGACTTGAATATTTACACCTTTCTCTCTATATTCCTTGGCTTTATCCAAAGAATCATGGAAATAAGGGTAGCGTTCGAAATGAGCAAGAACTGGTTTGTATTTAGCCATTTGCATTTCGAAAAACAATTGGTCTTCAAAAATTGGAGGCGTATGAAAAGAGAATTCCACGAGAACATAATTTTGACCGAATGACAAAATATCTTTATGTTTAATTAACTGTATTAAATGGTCATCAAAATAATATTCTGCGGCTGCTTCAATTTCAATTGATAATCCAAGTGATTTAGCTGTTTCTTGAACTTGTTTTAATCCTTGATTGATAATTTCAGAAGTATTAGGATACACTTCCTGCATGATATGCGGAGTCGTTATAATCTTTTTATAACCCAAAGATTCAAATTTGGCCAACATCGCAATTGTTTCATCCATGCTTCTAGAACCATCATCAATTCCTGGAATTAAATGACTGTGCATATCAATTCCAATTTTAGAAAGATCAAATAATTCTAATGACTTTTTCTTGAACAGCGTTGAAAATAAACTCATTTACTTGCGGTTGGCATACATTTCTTTGTAGTAAGATTGATAGTCGCCAGAAGTAACTTTTTCTATCCATTCTTGATTATTCAAATACCAATCAACTGTTTTTTCCAAGCCTTCTTCAAATGTAATTGATGGTTTCCATCCTAATTCGTTTTCCAGTTTTGATGCATCAATTGCATACCTTAAATCATGTCCTTTGCGATCTGAAACATAGGTAATCAATTTTTCAGACTCACCTTTTTCACGGTGTAATTTATCATCCATCATTTGACATAAAAAACGAACAAGATCAATATTCGTCCACTCGTTTAATCCACCCACATTGTATGATTCTCCAATCGTACCTTTATGAAATATCGTATCAATTGCTTTTGCATGATCTTCAACCCACAACCAATCACGAATGTTTTCTCCTTTACCATAAACAGGTAAGGGTTTATTGTTTTGAATATTCAAAATCATCAATGGAATTAACTTCTCCGGAAAATGATGACTGCCGTAATTATTGGAACAATTTGACATTTTTATAGGCAAACCGTACGTATGAAAAAACGCTGAAACAAAATGATCAGAAGATGCTTTCGACGCTGAATATGGACTTCTTGGGTCGAAAGGTGTTTCCTCCGTGAAAAATCCTTCATCCCCTAAACTACCGTAAACCTCATCCGTTGATACATGATGAAAGACATGATTTCCTTCTTTCCAGCTTTCTTTTGCCGCCTGTAATAAATTTACAGTCCCTACTACATTAGTCATCACAAAATCCATGGGACCTTCTATTGAACGATCAACATGGGATTCTGCTGCTAAATGTATGACATCAGAAATTGCAAACTTTTCAAAAACTTCTTGAACATCATTAATCGAAACTATGTCACCTTTTACAAAAACATAATTAGGAGCCGAATCAACATCTTTCAAGTTTTCAAGATTCCCAGCATAGGTTAATTTATCGAAATTGATAATTTGATAATTTGGGTATTTATTGACAAACAAACGTACTAAATGAGAACCGATAAATCCAGCTCCTCCAGTAACTAATATTCTTTTTGAAAATGGCATATATAATGTGTTTTGGTCATTGTTTGTATGGTCGAATGCAATTCGACCCTACAATGACCAGTATTCTAAATCCTTGATTTTATTTTTAAAAATCCCTTTGATATCTACGAAAACACCTTTACCATCCTTTAATAAATCTTTAAAATCATTTTCTGAAATAGATTTATATTCTTGATGATTTACAGCAACTATTATTGCATCATAATCGTTTGCAGGCTTTTCAATTAAACCAATTCCATATTCATGAAACATTTCATCTGAAGAAGCATGTGGATCAATTAAATCAACATGAACTAAAAATGATTTTAATTCATTCACAACATCAATTACTTTTGAATTCCGAATATCACTTACATCTTCCTTAAAAGTAGCTCCCATAACAAGCACTTTTGTATCTTGAATATGTTTTCCTTGAGCAATTATTTTCTTAACAGCTTGATCAGCTATATAAGCTCCCATTGAATCATTGACATATCTGCCACTTGTTATTACTTTAGAATGATAACCTGCTTGTTGAGCTTTATGAGTCAAATAGTATGGGTCAACGCCGATACAGTGCCCACCAACTAAACCTGGCGAAAACTTTAAAAAGTTCCATTTGGTACCTGCTGCTTCTAAAACATCAAAAGTGTTTATTTTCAACTTGTTAAAAATAATAGACAATTCATTCATCAATGCAATATTCAAATCGCGTTGGGTATTTTCTATAATTTTAGCAGCTTCAGCAACTTTTATTGTAGTAGCTCTATGAACTCCAGCAGCAACTACTAATTCATAGGTTTTTGCTATTTCTTCTAATGATTCATCACAACATCCTGATACAACTTTGATGACATTTTGCAATGTATGTTCTTTATCTCCAGGATTAATGCGTTCTGGAGAGTAACCAACTTTAAAATCTTCTTTGAATTTCAATCCAGATTCTGCTTCTAAAATTGGAATACAATCTTCTTCCGTACATCCAGGATAAACGGTTGATTCAAATACCACATAATCTCCTTTTTTAAGGACTTTAGCCACAGTGCCAGTTGCGCCCAGTAAAGGTCTCAAGTTGGGAAGATTCGCATCATCAATTGGAGTTGGAACTGCGACGATGAAAAACTGAACATCATTCAAGTCGTTAATATCTGCAGAAAAGTGTATATCACAACCAACACAAGCAGAAGTTTCTAATTAATAACTTGTATCAATTTGCTTTTGCATCAAATCGACTCTATCTTGATTGATATCAAAACCTACCACTTTGATCTTTCGTGCAAATTCTAAGGCAATTGGTAAACCAACGTAACCTAGGCCAATAACGGCAAGTTTTGCCTCTTTTTGCAGTAATTTATTATAAATTGAATTGCTCATTTCTAACTTTATAAATTCTTTCAATAATTTCAACAACTTTCAAACCTTCCAAAGCATTGGTCGTCGCTGATGTTCTTCCTTTTAAGGTATCAATTACATTTCTAATAACATAATTATGATTTGCAGCTGAACCTTTATACGCACCATAATCATTCCCTGGATTTGTTGGCGCTAATATAGGCATTTCATAATCTTGTATATTACAAACTTCAACTTCATTCATATATTGTCCACCAATTTTAACACTACCTTTTTCTCCGATAATGGTAATTGAGCTTTCAAGATTTTGATTGGCAACAGCTGTTGAATAGTTAATACAACCCATTCCGCCATCAACAAAATCGAAACTCACAAAACCAGAATCTTCAAAATCCGTTGAATTATGATGTGTAAAATCAGCAAATTTCCCTTGAATGTTGTCTATATCGCCAAATAACCAATACATGATATCAATGAAATGAGAAAATTGTGTAAATAAGGTTCCCCCATCTAAATCCTGAGTTCCTTTCCATCCGCCTTTTTTATAGTAACGATCATCGCGGTTCCAATAGCAATTCAATTGAACCATGAATACTTTTCCCATCGTTCCATTTTCGATCAGCGATTTTATCCATTCGGAAGGTGGAGAATACCTGTTTTGCATGACACAAAAAACTTGTCGGGAAACTTGAAGTGATTTGAAAATCATTTTTTCACAAGCATCTTTCGTTAAACCCATTGGTTTTTCACAAACGACATGTTTTTTAGCTTCTAAAGCTTTCAAACTTTGTGCTGAATGCAAACCATTTGGCGTACAAACATTCACCACATCAAATTCTAATCCTGATGCCAATAATTCTTCAATCGTTGAGAAAAATGGAACGCTGAAATCTTGTGCGCAACATTCTTCTTTCGTTCGAGTATCGACAAGTGCAACTAATTCAGCTTCTGATTCACGGCTTATCATTTCTGCATGACGCTTTCCAATATGGCCTGCACCAACTACAGCAAATTTCACTTTTTGATCTTCTTTGATCATGCTTCTCAATTTATTAATTTTTGATTCGTGATTTGGAATTCCGTCTCGATGAATCGTAGACGCTACCATAATCATTTTACCATTTTATTTAATTCTAGTAACCAATCCTTTTTCCAAACTATATTCCTGATGACTTTCGGGACAAATTGCTTTGCCCATCTCATCAAATTCTAAACGGTGTCCAAATTCACTCATCCACCCTATTTGACGTGCAGGATTACCAACTACAAGTGCAAAAGGAAGGATAGTTTTTGTGACAACAGCGCCAGCGCCAATGAAGGCATATTCACCTATATCATGTCCACAAACAATTGTAGCATTTGCTCCAATACTTGCTCCTTTTCGAACGATTGTTTTTGAATATTGATCTCTTCTATTTACTCCGCTGCGAGGATTAGTTACATTCGTGAAAACCATTGAAGGTCCTAAAAAAACGTCATCTTCACATTCAACACCGGTGTAAAGCGAAACGTTATTTTGAATTTTTACATTGTTTCCCAATTTTACACCTGGCGAAACAACTACATTTTGTCCAATATTGCAGCGTTCACCAATAGTACAATCAGACATAATATGTGAAAAGTGCCAAATTTTAGTTCCTTCTCCAATAGTACAACCTTGATCAATAATCGCAGTTTCATGTGAAAAATATCCCATTATCTTATTATATATTTATCAAAGTCATTGTGATCTGTTTGCATTAACTCTTCCTTTGAAAGACCTCTAAAATAGTCATATGTTATTTTTAAACCTTCAGCCCTTCCAACTTTTGCTTCCCAATTTAAAAGTTCTTTCGCTCGAGTTGTATCAGGCTGACGTTGTTTTGGATCATCTACAGGTAAATCTGTGTAAATTACTTTTTGGGATGTTCCTGTCAATTTTATAATTTCCTCTGCAAAATCTTTAATGGATATTTCAGATGGATTTCCAATATTTACTGGATAGGCATAATCACTATTTAATAATCGAACAATTCCTTCAACTAAATCATCTACATAACAGAACGATCGTGTTTGAGAACCATCACCGAAAATAGTTAAATCTTCTCCACGCAACGCTTGACCAATAAAAGCAGGCAATACACGTCCATCATTGAGTCGCATTCGTGGACCATACGTATTAAAAATACGTACAATTCTAGTTTCTAAACCATGAAAATTATGGTAAGCCATTGTTATTGCTTCTTGAAAACGCTTGGCTTCATCATATACACCGCGAGGTCCTACGGGATTAACATTTCCCCAATAATCTTCAGGTTGAGGATGTACAGTTGGGTCTCCATAAACTTCAGAAGTCGATGCTATCATCAGGCGTGCGCCTTTTTGCTTTGCCAATCCCAAACAATTATGAATTCCTAAAGAACCAACTTTAAGTGTTTGAATTGGAATTTTTAAATAATCTATTGGACTTGCAGGCGATGCAAAATGCAGGATATAATCTAATTTCCCTGGAACATGAATAAATTTTGAAACATCGTGGTGATAAAACTCAAAATTCTCCAACTTGAATAAATGCTCAATGTTTTTCAATCGACCAGTAATCAGATTATCCATTGCCATAACGTGGAACCCGTCTTTTATGAATCGGTCACATAAATGAGATCCTAAAAATCCTGCCGCTCCTGTTATTAATATGCGTTTACGTTCTTCCATTTTTTTGTTTAATCAACAACATTCGTAATTCGTAATTCGTAATTCGTAATTCAAAACACAATACTCATTTTTAAACCACATAGGCACATAGGGCACATAGATGGATTAAATTGTAATTTATTTAACTGTTTTGCGTCCGATCGAATTATAATAAAATCCTTTTTCGTTCATTTCTTCTGAATCGAATAAATTTCGACCATCAAAAATCACTTTATCTTTCAATAATTCACCTATTCTATCAAAATCAGGATTTCTAAAAACTCCCCATTCGGTACAAATAACAAGTGCATCCGCATCTTTTAATGCTTCATATTCATTATTTGCATAAGAAATTTTATCCCCAATTTCTTTCTCAATATTTTTCATTGCTTCCGGATCATAAGCACAAATTGTTGCACCTTCTTTAGTCAAAGCGTCAATCATATAAAGCGCTGGAGCTTCACGAATATCATCTGTATCTGGCTTAAAAGCTAAACCCCAAAGCGCAATCTTTTTATCTTCTAAATTTCCTCTAAAGTAGTTCTTGATTTTCGGCAGTAAGATTGTTTTTTGATTTTCATTGACATTCATTACGGCTTTCAAAATCTCAAATGAAAAAGCATTTTCATTTCCTGAATTAACCAAAGCTTGAACATCTTTTGGAAAACATGAACCTCCGTATCCAATTCCAGGGAAAAGAAATCGTTTTCCAATGCGATCATCAGAACCTATTCCAATGCGAACTTTATCAACATCTGCCCCAACCAACTCACAAAAATTAGCAATTTCATTCATGAACGTTATTTTCGTAGCTAGGAATGAATTAGCAGCATATTTTGTCAATTCAGCCGACTTTTCATCCATAAATAATATAGGATTTCCTTGTCGCACAAATGGCTTATATAATTGTTCCATTATTTTCTGTGCTTTGTCAGATGAACTTCCAATCACCACTCTATCTGGCTTCATGAAATCATCTACAGCAAAACCCTCTCTTAAAAATTCTGGATTCGAAACAACATCAAAATCAACTGAAGCATTTTTCGCTATCATATTGTGCACTTTCTCTGCAGTACCAACAGGAACTGTACTTTTATCCACAATAACTTTATAATCAGTCATTATTTTCCCTAGTTGTTCGGCAACACCTAAAATATAGGATAAATCAGCAGATCCATCTTCACCTGGAGGAGTTGGTAAAGCCAAGAATACAATTTCAGCATCTTTGATTCCTTCAACTAAATCTGTAGTAAATTTTAATCGATTTGCCTTAATATTTCGTTCAAATAATACAGAAAGATTCGGCTCATAAATAGGGATTTCCCCATTCAACATTTTATCAACCTTGTTCTTATCAATGTCAATACAAACAACATGATTTCCTGTCTCTGCAAAACATGTCCCAGTAACTAATCCAACATATCCTGTGCCAACAACTGCAATTTTTTTCATACTATCAATTTGAAATTATTGCTGATTTATAAATTCTGCAACTGAAGAACAAATAAGATTCAATTGATCCGCTTCCATTTCAGTATGAATCGGCAACGAAATTACCCTTTCAGTTAACCAATCTGTAATTGGAAGCACAGTATTTTCACTACCAAATGCCGAAAACATTTTTTGTCTATGCGCTGGGACTGGATAATAAATCATTGAAGGAACATCTTTTGTTGCTAAAAAAACATTTAAAGCATCACGATCTAATCCTTCTAATTTCAAGGTGTATTGATGAAATACATGGTTCGATGCTTTTCCTCTAACCGGTGTTTTTATTTGATCAAAAGCTGTGAAAAACGAATCATAATGATCTGCAACTTTTCTTCTAGCTATAATATATGAATCTAACTCTCTTAATTTAATTCTTAAAACCGCTGCTTGAATACTATCCAAACGCGAATTACATCCAACGATATCATGATAGTACCGTTGACTTTGACCGTGATTGGCAATCATTCTCATTTTAGCAGCTAGTGCATCATTGTTCGTGCAAATAGCTCCACCGTCGCCATAACAACCAAGATTTTTTGATGGAAAGAATGACGTGCAACCAATATCACTTATTGTTCCTGTTTTAGAAACTTTTCCATCTTCATGATAATAATCACTTCCAATGGCTTGCGCATTATCTTCAACCACATACAAATTATGTTTTTTAGCAATTTTATTGATAGCATCCATATTTGCAGCTTGTCCATATAAATGAACAGGAACAATTGCTTTTGTTTTTGAAGTAATTGCTGCTTCGATAACAGTTGGGTCGATACAAAAAGTATCTTTATCAACTTCAACAAACACTGGCTTCAAACCAAGTAATGCCATGACTTCAGTCGTAGCAATATAGGTGAATGAAGGAGTAATAATTTCATCACCCGCTTTTAAATCTAGTGCCATTAACGCAATTTGTAAAGCATCTGTTCCGTTTGCGCATGTAATCACATGCTTCACGCCAAGATAAGATTCCAATTCACTTTGGAAAGAACTAACTTCTGGACCATTAATGAATTGGGCATTTTCAATAACGTTCATTATTGCTGAATCAATCGCTGGTTTAATCTTCTGATACTGCGAAATAAGATCAACCATTTGTATTTTTTTCATCTACGGATGGTGTTAATGAATTTAAGAGGATAAAGATAATTTATAATTATGAATATCTGTTTTTAAGATAAAAAAAAATGTGCGTTTAAGAGCGGATATTTCTTGATTTATTATCATTCATTCAATAATTTATACATTTTACATTTTTTAGCAATAAAACCAATAAAATGCGTTTAAATTTGACACATGAAAAATAGCATTTTAACACTCTCTTTTTTTCTTATTAGCATTTCCTTATTTGGACAGCGAAATGTGAAGGATTCAATTATCGGTACACCATGGGTTGGAGTGCATTATGGAGCTAATTGGACATCAGGTGACTTAGCAGACAATTACGGTTACATGAGTCATGTTGGGTTTTTAGCAGGTTACAAAACAAATAAAAATTGGTTTTTAGGATTCGATGCTAATTTTATGTTTGGAAATCAAGTACGTATTACTGGGTTATTTGATGGTTTAGTAGATTCTTACGGAAACATTACCGACATCAATGGAGACATTGCAAAAGTACTTGTTTATGCCCGTGGCTTCAATGCTAATTTTGCAATAGGGAAAGTTTTCCCAATTTTAAGTCCCAATAAGAACTCTGGAATTTTCGTTCATGCAGGAATGGGTTATTTACTTCATCACATTCGCATTGAGACACAAGATCAAGTAGTTACACAGATTGAATTAGATTATAAGAAAGGATATGATCGCTTAACAATAGGCCCAAATATTCATGAATTTGTAGGCTATTCTTTCATGTCTAATGGTGGATATTTAAATTTTTATGGAGGGTTTTATTTCCAACAAGGGTTCACTAAAAATCAACGTAACATCAATTTTGATCAACCAGAAATTCCAGTTTCAACGGCAACAAAATTGGATATTCAATATGGTTTTAAATTCGGGTGGTTTATCCCTTTCTACAAACGTTTGCCGAAAGATTATTATTTCGATTGATGCACATACTCTATAATATTGGCATTAAACTTTATGAAGTAGCACTTCATATTGCGGCAAATTTTAATCCAAAGGCAAAAACTTGGGTAAAAGGAAGGGAAGGATATTTTAATAAACTTCCAACTATTCCTGATAAAAAAGTTATTTGGTTTCATTGCGCTTCATTAGGCGAATTTGATATGGCCTTGCCAGTAATGAATAATCTGAAAGAAAAACATCCTTCACTTTTTATTTTGGTTAGTTTCTTTTCGCCTTCCGGAATGGAACATTATCATAAGCGCATTCATCAAGTTGATTTAGCTGTTTATTTACCTAGCGATAGTACAAATAATGCGAAACAATTCATTGCTCATTTCAAACCTGAAAAAGCATTTTTTGTAAAGTATGAATTTTGGTCGAATTATATTTTTGAAGCAAAAAAACAACACGTTCAAGTATTTTCCTTGTGTTCAATTTTTAGAGATGATCATCGCTTCTTCAAATGGTATGGTGGGTTTTTTCGAGAGACATTAAGGCAAATTGATTTTTTCTACACACAAAATGAACGGTCATCGTTATTACTCGCAGATATTGGGATTACAAACTTCAAAACTTCAGGTGATACCCGATTTGATCGCGTTATTGAAAATAAAAAACAGCTTGTTCCAAATGACAAAATTGAAGCCTTCTTGCAGGGAGAAAAGGCAATAATATTGGGAAGCACATGGCCTAAAGATGAAGAAATGCTAATTCCATTTATTTTAAAAAATCCACATTTAAAATTCATACTTGCGCCACACAATATTGATGAAGAACATATTGTTGTAATTGAAAAACAATTGACGGGGAAGACTTCAAGATATACTGATGAAATAAACCTAGATTCTAATATTCTTATTTTAAATACAATTGGAAACCTTTCAAATGCTTATTCATATGGAAAAATCGCATATATAGGAGGAGGATTTTCAGGAAACCTTCATAACATATTAGAACCCGCCGTTTTTGGATTACCTGTAATTTTTGGTCCAAAATTCAAACGCTTTCCTGAGGCAAGTATGTTTATCCACGCTGGTATTGGTTTTACTGTTAACGGTTTGTCAGAATTTGAAAGTACATTTGGTAATATTCAAAATAATCTAGATGAACTTTCTCAAAAAACAGCGGAAATTGTTTTAAAAAACACAGGTGCGTCATTGAAAATAATTACACATTTGGAAAGTAATTTTAGCATCTAATTTTACTAGCTATTCCAATTTAAAACGTTCATTTTTGAATCTTGTTTATTATTATTGTAATTCACTTGAATTTCACGAATAAGCGTATCCAAAGAATTCCATTTCAATGATTTATTCGGGGAAATAGCAATAATTTCTCTAGCTGGAACACATTCGTCTGTAGAATTACTTGTTTTGATTGACTTTAACTGTTGCCTTTGATATTCATTTAAATTATAATTTTTAGGAACCAAAGTATAACCACCATTCAGTTCAACCATTTTCATTAGCAGTTCTATATTACCACCTTCATAATTCCAAGAATCAGTTTCATTATCCTCTTTTATTTCGCAAAATTGAATCATTTGAGTCCGCAAACAATTCCCCTTACTCAGCAACCATGGATGTAAATCAACCAGGTCATTTGATTCAATTGTCTTGGTTTTTATGCTCGGACAAAAGGCTAAAATTTCTTCCTTAAAAAGGGGAATAGTTCTCATTTTCGAATCATTATATGGCCCAGCGATTATTGCCATATCTAATTCTTTTCTTTCTAATGAAACCAATAATTCGTCTGTCTTTTGTTCAAGAATTAGAAGCTGAATCCCTTTTAGTTTTTCGTGCCATAAGGCAAACATATCAGGAACCAAATAACTAGCAATTGTTGGAATGATCCCAATTCTCACTTGTTCTTTATAGATTCCTTTGAATTTCTTCGTTAACACCTCAATTTTTCCAGTTTCATTGAGAACATCCCGAATCAATGGAATTAAATTCACCCCATAGCTAGTCAATTCAATTGGATTTTTAGAACGGTCAAAAATCAAATAGCCCAAATCATCTTCCGCTTTTTTAACTTGCATGGATAAAGTTGGTTGTGTTACAAAGCAGAGTTCGCTTGCTCTTTGAAATTGCTTTTGTTCACTTAACACCAAAATGTATTGCATTTGTTGAATTGAAATCATATAGATTAAATTTATGTAAATATAAAATTAATCGATAACAACAATAAGATTTCGAAGGTATATTTGTAAATATTCAGTGTGTATTTATTCTATTTCATTTCAAAAATGAGTAAATTTGCAACTTAGAAATAACATAAAAAACAAAAATAAAATGAGCGTTTTAGTAGGGAAAAAAGCACCATCTTTCAAGGCTGCAGCCGTTGTAAACGGAATAGAAATAGTGAATGATTTTTCATTGGATCAATATTTAGGAAAGAATCATGTAATCTTCTTCTTTTATCCAAAAGACTTCACATTTGTTTGTCCATCAGAATTACATGCTTTTCAAGCACAATTAGGTGAATTTGAAGCAAGAGGAGTGAAAGTTGTTGCTTGTTCAACAGACACAGAAGAATCACATTGGGGATGGTTGCAAGTTCCTAAAAACAAAGGAGGAATCGAAGGAGTTAAATACCCAATAGTTGCAGATACTTCGAAAACAATTTCTGAAGCATTTGGAGTTTTAGCGGGTGAATATGAATATGACATGGGAGGCAATTTGGCTGCAACAGGTCCAATGATCGCATACCGCGGATTGTTTTTAATTGACAAATCAGGAACTGTTATGCATCAATTGGTAAACATGTTTCCATTAGGAAGAAATGTTGATGAGGCCTTAAGAATGGTTGACGCGTTGCAATTTTTCGAAGAAAACGGTGAAGTTTGTCCTGCAAATTGGCACAAAGGAGACGATGGTATGAAAGCAAGTTTTGATGGTGTAGCCGATTATTTAGGAAAACACTAAATCAGAAATAAGTTTAAAAAGCCGTTCGTCATTGACCAACGGCTTTTTTTATACTATTTCTCCTGTTTCAAGGTAATTCAAATCTTTCCCAAATGTTTCTTTTAATTGACTAATACTATACAGCGCAATTAACAAAAAGACGATACCAACTATAAACGCAGAAATACCATCATTCAAATTAAACGATACCAACATTCCAAAAGTTAAAGTGATTAAACTTACAGATCCTCTTACAAAATTTGGAATTGTATTGGCGGCAGTAGATCTGATATTTGTGCCAAATTGTTCTGCTGCTATTGTAACAAATATTGCCCAATATCCAGATCCCGTTCCCAATAAAAAACACATTAAATAATACGTGCTCAATGAAATATCTTTCAGAACGAAAAGGAAAATGATTGTCAAAACAAATGTAAAAACCAAATAAAGGTAAACGACAATTTTCCGACTTTTCAAAATTTGACTTAAAATTCCGGAAAGTAAATCGCCAAAAGACAAACCAATATAAGCATACATTACAGCTTTTCCATTTTCAACATTTTCTAAACCTAACCAAGGTCCAAAATTATCTTTTGAATTCATAATCAATAACCCTATCACAAACCAAATAGGAATCCCTATAAAAATACAGTGAAGGTATTTCACCAAGTTTTTCTTGTTCTTAAAGATGAGCTTTAAATCGCCTTTTTTAATTCCGTCATCGTGTTTTAGGTTTTTAAAGAAGTCGGATTCGATTGTTCCAACGCGCATTAAGAGCAATATCAAACCCATTAATCCGCCTACAATATAGGCTACTTGCCAATTTGCAAATTGAATTCCAATCGTATTGAAAAAGAAATCTCCTATAACTGCGCCTTTTGATCCTACCAGAGATGCTACAACTGCACCAAGTGCACCAAAAGTTACGATTATCATTGTTCCATATCCCCTTTTTTCTTTTGACATCATTTCTGAAACCAACGTAATTCCTGCCCCTAATTCTCCTGCTAAACCAATACCAGCTATAATTCGAATTACAGTGTATGTTGGAATATCAGTTACAAATGCATTTGCAATATTCGCAATGGAATACAATAAAATTGAACCGAAAAGCACTTTTAACCTGCCTTTTTTATCTCCTAAAACACCCCAAAGTAACCCTCCAAAAAGCATTCCTAGCATTTGCATGTTGAATAAATACTTTCCTGTAGCAGCGATAACTTCGTCAGAGGCCAAGGGCATTATTTGTTTGAGACTCTCACCTTTAACAACCCCAAACAACACAAGATCATAGATATCAACAAAATAACCTAACGCAGCTACAACTAATATCAGAGCAATTTGAATATTTTTCTTTTTTATTGATGTATTTTTCATAGAACGAAAATAACATTTTCACTTGAATTGAAATTCGTAATTTCTAATTCGCAATTAATAATTGAATACTGTATCTTCGTCATTGTGAATTCGGATGAAATATATATACAACGTTGCATAGAACTAGCACGATTGGGACAAGGTCTTGTTGCTCCTAATCCAATGGTTGGAGCCGTAATTGTGAACAACAACAAAATAATTGGTGAGGGGTTTCATCACTGTTTTGGAGAAGCTCATGCTGAAGTAAACGCGATTAATGCAGTTCAAGATAAATCACTTCTGAGAAATTCAACCATTTATGTCTCATTAGAACCATGTTCCCATCATGGTAAAACTCCCCCTTGTTCAGATTTAATTATTGAAATGGGTATTCCAAGAGTTATAATCGGTTGTCAAGACACTCATTCAAAAGTAAGTGGAAAAGGAATTGACAAACTTAAAAAAGCGGGAATTGAAGTTCAAGTTGGAATATTAGAAAAGGAATGCAGAGAGCTCAATAAACGTTTTTTTACATTTCATGAACGACAACGACCTTATGTAATTCTCAAGTGGGCACAAACAAAGGATGGATATTTAGACAAAATTAGAAATACAAATGACCAAGTGGTTAATTGGATTTCAGCTCCAGAAACAAAAGCACTCGTTCACAAATGGCGCTCAGAAGAACAAAGTATTTTGGTAGGTAGAAAAACTGTTGAAAATGATAACCCTTCTCTAACGGTTCGTGAATTCCGTGGAGTCAATCCTACACGAATAATTATTGACAGTCAACTTCAATTATCTAAAGAGCTCAATATTTTTTCTGATGATGCACCAACTATCATATTCAATCGAACCCGAAATGAAGTAAAGGGAATGATAGAATGGATAAAG
The DNA here is from genome assembly GCA_044338805.1 of Crocinitomicaceae bacterium. Lineage (GTDB taxonomy): Bacteria > Bacteroidota > Bacteroidia > Flavobacteriales_D > Crocinitomicaceae > M0103. The sequence goes on along the minus strand of JBIIWQ010000004.1, from coordinate 11,440 downwards.
ATTAGTGAAACAAATACAGAATTGATCCTTGAAGAATTATATAAGCGAAATATCCTCTCCGTTTTTGTTGAAGGAGGCAGTAGAACATTACAATATTTTATTTTTGGAAATGTTTGGGATGAGGCTAGAGTAATTGTCGGAGATATTAATTTTGGTGAAGGAACTAAAGCTCCAACGATAAATAAAGTTCCTGCATACAGTTATTCTTTTTCAACAGACACCATTTATCACTATTTTAGAAAATGATACCATTAATAATATCCATACTTTGTTCAAGTTTGATTTTTATTATTTTCAAGCTTTTTCCCAAATATAAAATAGATACTTTTCAAGCAATCGTTTTCAATTATTTTACTGCCTTTATTTGTGGCGTCTTACTTTTTGGAAAAGAATGGAACCCTGCAGCCTTGAATACCGGAAATTGGCCTTGGTACATTATTTTATGTGCAGTTCTATTTATTTCATTATTTATATTGATGGGAATTAGTTCACAGAAAAACGGGGTGGCACTAACATCAATTGCTGTAAAAATGAGCATGGCAATTTCAATGATGTTCATGATTGTTTTATACAGAGAATCTCTTTCAATTCTCAAAATAACAGGAATCTTATTTGCCTTTTCAGGTGTGTTTTTGGTTACTTTTTCTAAGACCGATGATTCAAGTCCAAAGGCCGCATTATGGATGTTATTAATACTTTTTTTAGGAAGTGGCTTTTTAGATTTCATCTTGAATTATGTTCAGAAATATGAATTGAATATTTTAACGCCTTCCCTTTTTTCTGCGTTTGGATTTGGAATTGCAGGTTGCATAGGATTCGCAATATTGCTTTATCGTATTTATTCTAAAAAGTCTGTGTTTTCATTTAGAAATATTATAGCTGGAATTGTACTTGGTATACCTAATTACTTTTCAATTTACCTTTTGATTGTTTCTTATAAATCAACTGGATGGAATGATTCAACGGTACTAGCAATAATGAACGTTTCAATTGTTATGATAGCAGCATTAGTAGGATTCATCGCATTCAAAGAAAATGTGACGACACGAAAGATTTTAGGATTATTTGCAGCAATTGCAGCAATAATAATCTTGTATTTTGCAAATAACAATTGAATTTAAGAAATAATAAAAACCTTCAATTAAATTAAAGATGAAAATTCACCCACTTAATACAGGAAATTTCAAATTAGACGGAGGTGCAATGTTTGGAGTCGTTCCTAAATCAATATGGCAAAAAACTAATCCAGCTGATGCTAATAATATGTGTGACTGGTCAATGCGCTCGATGCTAATTGAAGATGGAAATAAACTCATCTTGATAGATGCGGGTATTGGCGACAAACAATCAGAAAAGTTTTTCTCCCACTATTATATGTTTGGAAATGACAGTTTAAATGGCAATCTGAAAGCTCTTGGATTTTCTCCTAATGATATCACAGATGTTTTTTTAACACATCTTCATTTTGATCATTGCGGAGGCGCAATTCAATGGAATAAAGAGAGAACCGGTTTCGAACCAGCTTTTAAAAATGCAACTTATTGGAGTACAGAAAATCATTGGAAATGGGCTACAGAACCAAATCCAAGAGAAAAAGCATCCTTTTTAAGTGAAAACATATTACCAATTCAAGAAAGTGGGCAATTAAAATTCATTGACAGAACAGGAGATTTCACAAAAAATGTATTCGAAAATTTTGACGTTTTATTTGTCGATGGTCATACTGAAAGTATGATGATTCCTCACATTACTTACCAAAATAAAACAGTTGTTTTTATGGCGGATCTTTTACCAAGTGTTGGACACATTCCTTTACCATTTGTAATGGGATATGATACACGACCTTTAATCACTATGAGTGAAAAAGAAAAGTTTTTAAACAATGCTGTGAAAAATGAATTTGTCTTATTCCTTGAGCATGATAGTGTAAATGAATGTTGCACGCTTCAGATGACAGAAAAAGGCGTGCGACTAGCTGAAACATTTCGATTTAACGAACTATTCTAAAAACTTAAACGACAATTTATTACATTAGTATAAATTATTTGGCATGGATAAGTACCTTGTAGAAATTCTAAAAGCATTCAACACCATAATTATCCCTGGTTTAGGAGCTCTCAATTTAACGAATCCAGAAACAGGTGAATGTTTATTCATGCCTTACCTGAAATATGATGATGGTAAATTATCTCAATACATTTCAGAAACTGAAGGAATGTCGGATAACGATGCCAAAAATTTAATAGCGAAATATGTTCGTGAAATTGAAGCTAAACTTAACATAGGCGAATCGTATGATATGTATCAATTTGGCTCTTTTGTCAAAAATTCAAGTGGAGATATCGAATTCAATTCTTGGAACAAAGAGACGAACGTTGAAAATCCGATTTCTGAAAAAACAATCGAAATAACAAAATCAGCAGCTGAAACTGTTATTCTTGAAGAAGCAGTAATGACAGAAATTGTTCCGGAAGAAGAAATAAAAGCAGATTCAATTCCAGAAGAAGTTAAAAAAAATAACGAACAACAAATTGATAAAGAAAGCACTACAGATAGTGCGATTGACACAGTAGAGGTAATTGTCGATAAGAATAATTATTCAGTGCAGGAAGATAAAACAGTTGAAGAACCAACCGTTCTTGATAATTCTTCTGTTACGGAATATACAATAGAGCCAGAAACATCAAACTATTCAGAAGCGGATCAATGGGCGGATGATTTGGATGTTCCGCCTTTGAATACAAAAATTGAACGTCCCAAAAAACCGATTATTGAAAAAGTTAAAAAAGACAAAAAGCGCAGAAAACCAGCATTCTACTTTTTAATTGTAGTTGGTGTTTTATTGGTTGGAGGAACGTTGACTTTTGGATTGTTTTACAACAGTTTAGAAAAATTCTTTCCTTTCTTGGCAAAAGAAACAACAGTTCAAGAAACCGAAAACAGTTCAACGAAAGATTCAGAAGACACGAAACAAAATCAAGTAACAAATGTCTCAGAAAAAGCGAAAGAGGAAAATCTAAATCAAGAAAAACTAACAGAAACAAAAGACATTGTTGAACAATTAAATCCTGAACCGGTGGTTAATAGTACTAACCATTATCACATTATTGGGGGCGCATTTACTGAGAAATCAAATGCAGACAGGTATCAAAATCGTTTAGTTACAGAAGGAAATCAATCGGTAATAATAGGTCAATTTGACAATTTATATATCGTTAGTATTGCATCTTATAGTTCTTTAGAAGAAGCGAACAACGAACTTTTAAAGGCACGCATTATTTCATCAAGAGCATGGGTTTTTAAATGGCCTTATACCGATTGAGTTTTGCATTCCGATTTCTATTGTTAGCGCAACTATATCCACATAATATCAATAAAATTGGTCGGGTATAGTTAAAGTATAAATGATATTAAATCATTTTAACCAAGTCTATTAAACGATTTGAGTACCCTGCTTCATTGTCATACCATCCAACAATTTTGATCATGTTGTTTACGACACTTGTTAATTCTGCATCAAACAAACAACTATTTGGATTCCCTATTATATCAACTGAAACAATTGGATCTTCCGTGTAATCTAATATCCCTTTCAAATATGTCTCAGAAGCTGTTTTCATTGCAGCGTTTATAGTTTCAATCGTTGGTGGATTTTTAACTACCAAGGTAAGATCAGTAAAAGAACCATCTGGAACAGGAACACGCACACCACAACCTCCAATTTTACCTTCCAATTCTGGGAATATTTTTGTGATTGCCTTTGCAGCGCCTGTTGACGTTGGCACAATTGATTCAGCGGCTGCTCTGGCTCTTCTTAAATCCTTGTGCGGCGCATCATGTAACCTTTGATCTGAGGTATAACTGTGTATTGTTGTGATATATGCGCTTTCAATCTCACACAATTCACGCATCACCATGACCATTGGAGCGACGTTATTTGTTGTGCAGGAAGCATTTGAAAGTATCGCATCCGTACTTTCTAAAATACTATCATTTACACCTAAAACTATTGTTTTTATTTCCTCACTATTTGCAGGAGCCGATATCACAACCTTTTTTGCTCCGCCAATTAAATGTTTTGATGCCTCTTCAGTTGTTAAAAATAATCCTGTTGATTCAATAACAGTTTCAACGCCATATTTAGCCCAAGGAATTAATGCCGGATTTCTCTCTTGAAGAAAAACAATTTTTTTACCATTAGAAAAAACAAGCGTGTTACTTTCAATTCTAAATTCATGTTTTAAGCCACGATGAACACTATCATATTTTAATAAATGTGCTAATGTTTTAATGTCAGACACATCATTAACAACCGCAATATTGACTTGATTAGTATCTAAACTCAAGCGTGTTAAATAACGTCCAATTCTCCCAAAACCATTTACTCCTATCGTTTTCATAACACTTCTTATCTTCAATTATACAACTAATGTAATCAAAAGTAACGCTAATCAAATCAATAATATTATTTGAACATACGAATTAATTTAAAGCAAAAAAAAAGCGATCTCCTTTCGAAAATCGCTTTAATAAATATTTTACCGTTTTTTAATATTTAACTTGCACAAAACCATGTTTTGTTATATCCTCACCGCCATAGAAAGTAGCTTTGATTATATAAAAATAGGTGCCTTCTTCAACTAAATTACCACCTGAACTAAGTCCATCCCATTTTCCTGCAGGATCATTAAATTCATAGATAGTATTACCCCATCTATTCAAAATAGCACAGTTAAATTTCTCTACTCCATCATATTGAACGAAGAAAGAATTATTTCCAGCTTGAGAAGATAAAACCATAACATTAGGAGCATTTATATCACATATATACGTTCCAATCGTAGCAGTATCAATGTAAGTATAACAAATATTTGATGCTGATACAATATAATCTCCTGGTTGAGTAATCTCAATTGAAGATGCTGTTGAACCTGTATTCCATAAAAAACTATTTATTGTGGAATTTTCTTGTGCATAAACGGTATATGGGGCTCCAACACAAATCACTGTATCTAGAACCATCGTATATGCATAAGGGGGGAAATAAATATCCGCGGAGACCGTCTGATTGCATGCATCATCGGTGAAACTGACGGTATATGTCCCGGCGACGGTTGAAATGATATTAGGATTGATCGAGACTGAATCAGGGAAGAAAGAAATTTCAGAAGAAGTGGATGACCATTCTCCTCCATCAAAAGCCTGTGTTCCGAATGATTGCATACTCAAAGCACATACAGTTGTATCACCAAAAATAGAAGGTAATGGCAGTACAAATAAGGACACCGTAGTATCGTATTCACAACCAAAGTTGTCTACAATATTGTAAGTGTATAAATAATTTCCTGGAGTATTTGGTTGAATAACCAATAAAGTGTCATTTTGACCAGAAATAATAGTTGGGTCAGGTGACCAAAAATCTGACGATACAGTATTTTGATATCCAGCTAATCCTGGAAAAAAAGATGGGTCAAAATACAATCCCCATTCAAAAATAAAACCGTCATCTGTTCCTAAATTATCTCTAACGTGAATTGTCCAATCACCATTTACAGGGCAACCCGTAAAGTCAGCGAAAGAAGATTCTGGAGAATAAACCAAATTTGGGTTAATAGAAATACCCGCTGATAATTCCGGCATTGGAGGTGCCGCAGCTACAAATGCAACAGGAACAGTGTTATTCACAGTCATCATTGTTCCAACATCATTAAAAACAGAGCTAAAGCAATAATCCCATCCAATACCAGCTCCACCACCAGACACATCATCAAATGGATGTCCTAAAAATGTTGATCCACCGCTTATACCTCCAGGCAAGACACCAGGCAAATAAGAGTTAACTAAAGCTACAATCGCACCATTTGGGCATTCCAACCATATTTCCAAATCTCCTAAATAGGAATGTTCCATTGTTAAACAAACTTGATTCAAATCCTGAGCATTCGTTATGGAGGATCCACTTGGAAATCCACCAATTGTTATTGGCGCCTCATACTCAAAACCTGATCCATCTGGTAAATAAGTTAAACCTGCAAATGCTCCTCCTAATTGAAAAGTTCCTTCAGGAATAGAAATACCAACAGTATCTTGATTTGTAACTCCACCAATCAAAGATGTATTGAGCCCTAAGCAAACAGTATCCTCGAGAGGACCTGTCCCGGCAAAACTAGGCAATTGAGACACTCTCACCTTACAAACTATTCTTTCAATGTAATTGACAGCATCAGTAATTTTCAAATCCACTAAATATCCAGCTCTTGCCGGCGGAGTAAACCAAACCGAATCGTTGTCAATATATGTATTACCATCTGTAATATACCAATCAAAATTAATGTTTGTGTTTACATTTTGAGAATATCCATAACCATTTACTTCAAAAGAATTATTGAAAATTGGCTTCGCAACTAATAAAATACTGTCTCCAAAACATATATCAACAAAACCTGTATCAATTGGATTTAAAGCATTCGCTCCTACACCATTTACAAATGCTTCAATATGAGGCATAAAAGGTTGTGGAGGATTTCCACAAGTAACACTTGCCAACCATCCTGAGCCTTCTACAGAGCCATTTGAAACAAAAACAACAGTTAAACAACCAGTTGGGTTATTCCAAGAAGCCATATATGTTGACCCATTTGGATTAATTACAGAATTTAATGTGCCAATCAATGGAGATGCTGCACTTGGACCATCATAAACATATATAAAATCAGAGCCGTCTACAACAAAACTGAAACCAGCATTTGCAGCAAAAGTTACTGTAACTTTACTACCACCACTTGGCAATAAATCAGGACAAAAAACTATAGTATCATTATAATTAGAAGGGTAATTCCCTCCAGCACCTGGATCTTGGAAGTTTGTTGCTCCAATTCCAAATGTTGCACATGGTATAGGGTTAATTGCAGGATAACCTGGATCTCCCATTGTTACCATTTGTGAAAAAGAAAAATTAACTAATATCAAGTTAATTAAAATTGTAAAAAATATATTTTTCATATTGTTATTTATTTGAAATTTCATAATTCAATACCCAGGTAGATTTAACCACCAATAATTGATTAGTCCCCTCTATTCTGAAATATTGGTTTTGATTATCAATAATTGATAAACCCAAATCCAAATAATTAATATTGTCAATAGAATCAAGCTTAATTGTTCCAAAACTCGAAATATCTTTTCCTGTCGGAGAATCAATAATATAACAAGCATTCTTTGAAGCATAATTTATTAAATCAAACTTAGCAATTTCATTCTGCTTAATTTGTTCAAGCTCTATTTTTGAATACTTTTTTGATAATACGACATCTATTTCTTGGGAAAGTAATTCATTACTAAAAAATAATGAAATGGATAAAAAAAAGATAAACTTCATAAAATTAATTTTTGTAAATATTTAAGACGCAAATTGTTTAAAAATAGTTGCAATTGGGGATAACTGTCCTTTACTCTTTAAAAGCAAAGTTAATTATTAAACTTAGCTTTGTAACAGTAAAATCGAGTAAGCGAACGAACCATGGAGAAAGTAGAATTAGAAAGGGTAGCATCTCAAGTACGCAGAGATATTGTAAGAATGGTAGCAGGCGTTAATTCTGGGCATCCAGGTGGATCATTGGGTTGTGCTGATTTTTTAACTTTCTTGTACTTCGACGTTATGAAGCACAATCCTAAAAATTTCACTATGGATGGAATTGGTGAAGATTTGTTTTTCTTGTCGAATGGTCACATCTCACCTGTTTGGTATAGTGTACTTGCTCGATCTGGATATTTCCCAGTTTCGGATTTAGGTACATTTAGAAAATTATCCTCTAAGCTGCAAGGTCATCCTTCAACTGACAAAAAATTACCTGGAATTCGAATGGCTTCTGGCTCTTTAGGTCAAGGTTTATCTGTTGCGATTGGAGCAGCTCAAGTTAAAAAAATGAACAAAGATGCTTCTTTTGTATATTGCTTGCATGGCGATGGTGAATTGCAGGAAGGACAAATCTGGGAAGCAGCAATGTATGCGGCAGCCAATAATGTGGATAATCTTATCGCAACGATAGATAACAACGGTCGTCAAATTGATGGTGATGTTGAAGATGTGCTTTCTTTAGGCAATTTACACGATAAATGGCAAGCTTTTGGTTGGTCTGTTCTTGAAATGGATGGACATAATTTTATTGACATGAATAATGTAATGCAAAAAGCACAAAGTTTATGTGGAAACGGTAAGCCAGTGGTTATCATTATGAAAACTGAAATGGGTCAAGGTGTTGATTTTATGGTTGGGTCTCATAAATGGCATGGTATTGCTCCTAATCCTGAGCAATTAGTGAATGCATTATCACAGTTAGAAGAAACATTAGGAGATTATTAATTGAAGAAATTAGCACTTATATTATCTCTTTTTTTCATCCCTTATTTATATGGGCAAGAACAATTAACACGTATCCTTTTTATATTGGACGCGTCAAATAGTATGAATGCACAATGGGGCGCACAAACTAGAATTCAAGCAGCAAAAGAAATTTTAGCCAATGCAGTAGATAGTTTAAATGGAACCCCAAATTTAGAAATTGCGCTTCGTGTTTATGGACATCAGTCTCCAATTACTGCAACCTATCAAGATTGCAACGATACCAAACTTGAAATTCCATTTGGTGCAGATAATTTTGACAAAGTAAAATACCGAATTAAATCCATTGAAGCAAAAGGGACCACACCAATTGCTCGGTCTTTAGAAGCTGCTGCTGATGATTTTCCAGATCAAAATTCACGCAATATTATCATTCTTATAACTGATGGTTTAGAAGCTTGTGATAATGATCCGTGTGTTATTGCTAAAAAATTAAAAGACAAAGGTGTCAAAGTAACGCCATTTGTTATTGGCTTAGGACTAGACCTTTCTTACCTCGAAAAATTCAAATGTATTGGCGATTATGCTGATGCCGAAACAAAAGATGCATTTAGAAGTGTTCTGAAAAATGTCGTATCGAAAGCCTTGCTAAATACTACAGTTCAAATAAATCTGAATGATAGTTATAAAAACCCTAAGGAAACTGATGTGACAATGTTTTTATTTGAGGCAGGAACTAAGAATCTAAAATATACTTTTGTACATACAATCAATCGTTTTGGTAATCCAGACACATTAATCATTGATCCGGCTTTCAAATATGATTTAATTGTAAATACAATTCCACAAGTTAGTAAGAAGAATATTGTGCTTCAAAAAAACACACACAACACACTAGTTTTGGACGCTCCTCAAGGATTCATTAAAGTACGCTTTATCAATGCGTCAAAGGCCTATCCAATTGAAACAAGAGTTATGCAAAATGGTAAACCATTAACCTTAAATGTTCAAAAAATAAATAGATCTGATAAGTACATTGTTGGAAAATATGAACTTGAAATATTGACTTTACCACGATGCTATTTCACAGTTGATGTGACTCAAAGCAGCACTGTAAATGTTGATATTATGGCTCCTGGGCTTTTATCTTACCGTGAAACAAATTCTGCTATTGCACAAATATTCGTAATAAAAGATGATGGTTCAATCGAATGGGTTTGTAATTTGGATGAGACCGTTCATTCTGGATCAATTCAATTGCAGCCTGGAAATTACCGAATGGTTTATCGTCCTAAGGCGCTAAAATCATCAACATATACCTTAGAAAAAGATTTTAGAATATTATCGAATAAAACAACAGCAATAATAATATAGTAATGAAGGATTTTGAAATTTTTGGAAATAAAGACACACGTTCAGGTTTTGGAGAAGGATTAGCTGAATTAGGCAGAACAAACAAAGATGTTGTTGCTTTATGTGCAGACCTTACTGGTTCGTTAAAAATGGATGCGTTTTTAAAGGAAAATCCTGAAAGATTTTTTCAAATGGGAATTGCTGAAGCCAATATGATGAGTGTGGCAGCTGGAATGACTATCGGTGGAAAGATTCCATTTACAGGGACTTTTGCCAATTTTTCGACTGGAAGAGTTTATGACCAAATTCGTCAATCAATTGCATATTCTCAAAAGAATGTAAAGATCTGTGCGTCACATGCCGGACTTACTTTGGGAGAAGATGGAGCGACACATCAAATATTAGAAGATATTGGAATGATGAAAATGTTGCCAAATATGACGGTAATTGTTCCTGCAGATTTCAATCAAACGAAACAAGCAACATTGGCAATAGCAAAACATGTTGGTCCAGTATATTTAAGATTTGGTAGACCTGTGATGCCAATTTTTGTTCCTGCTGATGCTGAATTTGTTATCGGAAAAGCTGACGTCTTAACAGAAGGAACAGACGTAACAATTATCGCTTGCGGGCATTTAGTATGGAAATCAATTGAAGCTTCGAAAATTCTTTCTGAACAAGGTATTTCTGTTGAATTGATTAATATGCATACTATTAAACCATTGGATGTGCAAGCAATTTTGAAATCTGTTCAAAAAACGAAATGCGTTGTTACAGCAGAAGAGCATATGATGAATGGTGGTTTAGGAGATTCTGTAGCACAAGTATTAGCGCAAAACTTCCTTGCACCACAAGAATATGTTGCAGTGAATGATTCTTTTGGAGAAAGTGGAACACCGATGGAACTTATGACGAAATATGGGATTGATACGCAAAATGTTGTTGATGCAGCGTTGAAGGTAATAGCTAGGAAATAGGTTTTTGGAGTGAGGAGTGATATGAGTGAGGAGTGAGGAGTGAGAAACTATGAGTGATAAGTTTATAGTTTATAGTTTATAACTGAAAGTTGGAAAAAGTATTTCGTATATACACAACGACTATTTTGAATATAAAGTGATTTAATAACTATGTGTTCTATGTGTCACTTCGATAAACTCAGTGCATCGCTATGTGGTTCAAAAAATGTTGAAAATTAAAATGTCGAATACAACAGATTTTCTTGAAAGACTTGGTCAAACCAATCAAAGCCCATACTTAATTGAAGTTGATCGGGCTGACGGAATCTATATTTACGATAAATCAGGCAAAGACTATATGGACATGATTGCTGGTGTTGCGGTAAACAACATTGGTCATAATCATCCGAAAATTAAAGAAGCATTAAAAGCTCAAATCGACAAGCATTTGCACGTCATGGTATATGGCGAATTCATTCAAGATGCACAAAACGATTTTGCAAAAAAACTCACTTCCCTCCTACCTGAAAATTTGAATTGTGTGTACACAGTAAATTCAGGCACAGAAGCAAACGAAGCAGCATTAAAACTTGTTAAACGAGTTACGGGTAGAACGGAAATTGTTTCTTTTCGTGGATCGTATCATGGAAGTACACATGGTTCTTTGAGTGTTTCCGGGAATGAAATTAAGAAACAAGCTTATCGACCGCTATTACCCGATGTGCGGTTTTTACGTTTCAATTCAATAGAAGATCTTTCTCAAATAACTGAAAAAACTGCTGGTGTTATC
>JBIIWQ010000296.1:0-3077 GCA_044338805.1 Crocinitomicaceae bacterium | reverse complement strand
ACTTCTATTTCACGTATTGAAGAAGAAAAATATGTTTGGTTAGATCGATTTACTGTTCGTAATTTAGAATTAATCAGTTCCCCACATGAAAATGCTACCACTTTAGCTGATATTTTAGATCAAACAAAAACCCCAATGGGTGGACGTATGATGAAACGTTGGATTGTGTTACCATTAAAAGATGAACAACCAATAAACGACCGGCTTCAAGCGGTAAAATATTTGAAAGAAACGACTCAAAATGCATTTGAAATTGGAGAACGATTAAATGAAATCGGAGATATTGAACGCTTGATTTCGAAAGTTGCAGTTGGAAAAGTGAACCCAAGAGAAGTAATCCAAATGAGGAGGACTTTACTTCAAATTGATCCGATTAAAAAGATAATAAGTGATACGGATAGTTCGCTTTTGAAAAAAATCACCGATCAGTTAAATCCATGCTTGAAATTAATTCAATTAATAGAAACGCGTTTGGTGGATGAACCTGCAATTCAAATTGGTAAAGGTTTTGTCATTAGAGAAGGTTGTAATACGGAATTGGATGAGCTTAGAACAATTTCTTTTAATGGAAAAGAATACTTGGAAGATTTGCAGAATAGAGAATCTGAACGCACCGGTATTCCAAGTTTAAAAGTCGCTTTTAATAATGTTTTCGGATATTATTTGGAGGTACGAAATACGCATAAAGATAAAGTTCCTGTAGAATGGATTCGGAAACAAACACTTGTTAATGCGGAAAGATATATTACAGAAGAGCTAAAGGAATACGAAACAAAAATTTTGGGTGCAGAAGAAAAGATTCATGCGATTGAAACAAAAATGTTTCAAGATCTTGTGTTCGAAATGGCTGATTATATTCAATTAATACAGCACAATGCTTTTCTAATTGCACAGTTGGATTGCCTATTGTCCTTCGCGAATGTTGCTATTCAAAATAACTATAATTTACCACTAATAAATAATGGTTATGCACTTGAAATCGTCCAAGGAAGACATCCCGTTATTGAAAAGCAATTAAAAGTTGGGGAGGAATATATTGCAAATGATGTTTATTTGGATTGCGATAAACAACAAATCATTATGATTACTGGTCCAAATATGAGTGGGAAAAGTGCTATTTTACGTCAAACCGCATTAATAAGTTTGATGGCTCAAATTGGATCTTTTGTTCCTGCAGAAAAAGCTGAACTTGGATTGGTCGACAAAGTTTTTACGAGGGTAGGAGCTTCCGATAATATATCATCAGGAGAATCAACATTCATGGTTGAAATGAATGAGACAGCCAGTATCTTGAATAACCTTTCTGAAAGAAGTCTAATATTATTGGATGAAATTGGAAGAGGCACGAGTACCTATGATGGAATTTCGATTGCATGGGCAATTGCAGAATACTTGCATGAAAACCCAAAAGTAAAGGCAAAAACGTTGTTCGCTACCCATTATCATGAGTTGAATGAAATGACTAAAAAGTTTGAAAGAGTTAAAAATTTCAATGTTTCAGTTAAAGAAATAGGTTCTAAAATTCTGTTCATGCGTAAATTAGTTCCCGGTGGAAGTGAGCATTCATTCGGAATTCATGTAGCCAAATTAGCTGGAATGCCTCAGCAAGTTTTGTCAAGAGCCGAACTAATGTTAAAAGAATTGGAATCTTCTCATGACATGGGTGGGAAACAAAATATGAAGACAAAAGTGAAAGATGCAATGGCTTCAGAAAATATGCAACTAAGTTTCTTTCAATTAAACGACCCTGTTCTTGAGCAGATTAGAGAGGAATTAGTGGCGATTGATATTAATTCACTAACGCCAGTTGAGGCTTTAATGAAGTTAAATGAAATCAAAAAATTAACTGGTGGATAAAATAACTTCAAAAAAAGTTGAAAAATACTATTGAATTTTCGAAAAACTTTATACATTTGTCGCCCGTTACAAAAGAAAGCATCGGCTTTTTTTAATCTAAACGGGATGCAGCTTTAAAACTGTATTTTTGAAATATGCGAGAGTAGCTCAGTTGGTAGAGCACAATCCGTCAGCTGACGGATTGGAATCGTGAGTTCTTCAAACCAAGAAGAAATTGAAATAAGCAAAATGCGAGAGTAGCTCAGTTGGTAGAGCACAACCTTGCCAAGGTTGGGGTCGCGAGTTCGAATCTCGTCTCCCGCTCCAAGTCTGCTCGGATGGTGGAATTGGTAGACACGCCGGACTTAAAATCCTGTGCCTGTATGGGCGTGCGGGTTCAAGTCCCGCTCCGAGTACAAAGTCCTTCAAAGAAATTTGGAGGACTTTTTTATTAAAACCTTGTGGGTTGTCCCGATAGCTATCGGGATCCACCTCTCACTTGAACGTTAAATCCCGCGTGTCTTTGATGCTCGGGATTTTTCTTTTAATATGGTTATACAAGACATTTAATTTGATTTTTTTACTCAAACCAACTGTTTCTGTTTTTTAACTAAAATATCATTTGTTATAAATTTAACTGATCTTGCTGGTAAAGTTGTTTACACAAATGCTTTAGGTACTGTTAACGGTGCACAAAATGTAAATGTAAATACTGAAAACTTAACAAGTGGAGTTTATATGGTAAACGTTTCAGTTAATGGAACTGTTTCTACTGAAAAATTGATTGTTAGAAAATAATTTCTAATTCATTTTTTGAAAGGGTCGGTAGTAATACCGCCCCTTTTTTTATGCCCACACGGGAAGTTTCATTATTTTTGTTCCCTAATTGAAAAACTAATTATATGAAAGCATATGTATTCCCTGGACAAGGTGCCCAATTTTCTGGAATGGGAAAAGAGTTATATGAAAATTCTTCTATTGCAAAAGATTTATTCTCCCAGGCAAATCAAATTCTTGGTTTTGATATCATGAAAATAATGTTTGAAGGCTCTGATGAAGAATTGAAGCAAACAAAAGTTACTCAACCAGCAATCTTTCTTCATTCAACAATTCTTGCAACATGTTTAGGCGATACGTTCAAACCAGATATGGTTGCAGGACATTCACTTGGAGAATTCTCTGCATTAGTAGCAAATAAAACACTCAATTTCGAAGATGGTCTTAAATTAGTTTACCAAAGA
>JBIIWQ010000043.1:0-10825 GCA_044338805.1 Crocinitomicaceae bacterium | reverse complement strand
ATCGTTGAAGCACAAAACCACATGAAAATTGTACAACACGAAACATTCGCTCCGATTTTATATATCATGAAATATTCTGGTGGTGTTGAAAATGCGATCAAATTGCAAAATGGTGTTCCTCAAGGTTTATCTTCTGCAATCATGACAAGCAGTTTGAAAGAATCTGAAGCGTTCTTATCTCAAGCAGGTTCAGATTGTGGAATTGCTAACGTTAACATCGGAACTTCAGGTGCTGAAATCGGCGGAGCATTTGGTGGTGAAAAAGAAACAGGTGGCGGACGTGAATCAGGTTCTGATGCATGGAAAGTTTACATGAGAAGACAAACAAATACAATCAACTATTCTGATAGCTTAACATTGGCGCAAGGAATCAAGTTTGAGTTATAAGATTTAAATTTATAAGTTAAATAAAATGCCGAGTGAAAGCTCGGCATTTTATTGTGTTATTAATATTTTGAGAACAAAAGTTATTCTCCCAAAAACAAGTTCAACGTATAGAGCTTATGAAATCCATGTTCATTTGCTGCTATGAAATAGAGTTGGTTGTTAAATACTTTTATTTTTTCTGGATAATTAACTTCTTTGAGCGATAGTATCGCATTGTAATTACCATTTTGTATGTCCAATAATGAAAGATCTAAAGTTGCTTTGTTTTTATTGTATAAATAGAACTTTTTCCCATAAGGATCTTTGATGATTTCATTTTTAGAGTGATCATTCTGATTGATACGCGCAGAGTGAATTTCTTTGCCTTTCAAGTTGAATACTTTTAGATTATCATTAGAAAGATCAATTGAAATAATACTTTGATTGATACTGAAAGATTGAATCTTGATTGGAACATTTATTTGATGCTGAATAAATGCTTCTGAATTAAATCTTGAAGAAGAAGTAATTGGTGATGGGTAATTAATAGAGGTGCTTCTAGTAATGGTGTAATTTGCATATCCTTTACTATTTGCATATGCACTATAATTGGCTTCCTTTGAACCATAAGTGGTGCCTCCATAATTTTGGGAATTCTTGATGTATTGATATTTAAGGGGAATTGTTCGTGAAATGCGTGAATCTACATCTCCTTTGTAACATGGTTTTCCAATGGCACAAGATTGTTCATTGAGTTTTGCAATTTGCCCAATGATGTTATAATATCCAATCGTATCAAAAACTTCCATGAAAGTAGTTGTCGAATTTTCATCTCTCAGTTTTAAACTATATTTTCTGTTGTAATCTGAAATATCAAAATAGACATATTCTTTTTCACCACAATAAACGAGTGATTTTAAATTAGCTTTAACATACTTATTTGACAAAACCTGAACAATGTGAAATGTAGTGTCAATCCAAAATTGATAAGTAGAATCTTTACTTACAATATGCATGTTTTCAACACAGTCTAAATAAAATTCTATAGGAACAAAAGGAAGTTCAAAATCTTGCTTTTCTTTTGATGCATTTTGAAAAGTCAAATAATATTTGTTTTTATAGCCCTTTAGAAGCGCAATGCTTCCCGTTTCGAATACGTAATAATCAATTATATATTCGTTAAAGTCGCCAGAGACATGCTCAAGTCTATTGGCTGAAACGTTGATTTCTTCAATATTATAAGACTTCTCAGTTAATATAAAAGTATACACTATTGTATCTGAATACTTTTCAGGAATAATGTAATAATCGTTTGTAACGGCATCCACAATTGTTATGGTATCACGACGGTTAACAGTAAGTGTAAAATAACCAGCATTATTGGTTAATATTTTTGAATCTTGTTTATTGATAAAAATGAATGCACCTGAAACTGGTTTTCCATCTTGATGTACCGCATTTCCTTTTAATATGAATGATTGGGAAAACACTATCTTAAAAGTTAAGAACATAAATCCTAAAACCAGTCTAAACTTCAAATCGATAACAGTATTTTTTGATTGCTGCATGAATATTAATTGACAATGTGGTTTGAAAAGAATTCAACGGTTATCAAATGTATCGAAAATTTATCAGTATTCACAAAAAACAATCTCAGCTCTCAGTTCTCACAGTGAAACGGTCTCAATTCTTTAAAAAACTCTCAACAAGTTCCCATAATACAAATCCTTCTTTGTACTAGTTCTC
Organism: Crocinitomicaceae bacterium; assembly: GCA_044338805.1. Taxonomy (GTDB): domain Bacteria; phylum Bacteroidota; class Bacteroidia; order Flavobacteriales_D; family Crocinitomicaceae; genus M0103. The sequence goes on along the minus strand of JBIIWQ010000043.1, from coordinate 8,713 downwards.
ATCCACAATTCCTTGATATCCGTTTTACGGTTTGGGAAATGTTTTTCAGCTAATTTTTTGATCATCTTCAAATCAACTGTTGGGGAATACGTATTCATGATAAGAAAACCATTTGGCTCTAAAAGAGCGACAGCAGTTTCCATCAACTCATCCAGTTTTTCTTCCAATTTCCACTTTTCACCATTTGCTCCTAAGCCCCAAGCTGGCGGATCCATCAAAATACCTTTGTATTTGTTACCTCTTTTCTGTTCACGTGAAGCAAATTTCAACGCATCATCCAATACCCATTTGATATCACCTAGTTCGCTTAATTCCATGTTGTTTTTTGCCCAAGCAATTAATTGTTTGACAGAATCAACATGGTATGTTTCGGCTCCTGTGTAACGAGCAACGCAAGAAGCTGCTCCTGTATAAGCAAAAAGATTCAAGAATTTATCTTTGTTTTTAATATGGTTGCGAATGAAATCCCAATTCGTACGTTGCTCAGGAAAAAGTCCTACATGTTTGAATTTGGTTAATTCAATGTGAAATTTGAGTTTTCCAAATGGAATAACCCATTCTTTTGGAACATCCTTTTTCAATGCTTTCCAGCTTCCAGGTTTGTTCCCTTTCACAACAAATTCCCAATGGGCCATTAACTCCCATTCTTTGAATGTTTTTTCTGTTTTGAAATAGGCTTGAACTTCAGGGCGAATCGTAATGATTTTACCCCAGCGTTCTAATTTTTTTCCACCACCTGCATCTATGAGTTCATACTCATTCCACGCGGAAGAATAAATACGGTCTTCTAATGAACTAGCCATTAACGAGCACGAGGTGTTTTCTTGCGTCCACCCATCATTTGAGCCATACGCATCTGATTTTTTGAAGGCGCCATTTTCATTTGATTCAACATGGAATTGATTTGTTCTCTCATCATTCCTGTGTTATCCAATTTTTTCGCTTCAGCTAATAATTTTTCAGCTTCACTTTTGCGTCCTGTTTGCAAACAAATTCCAGCCAAGTGCATTCTAGCAACCGCGTTATCTTGTCCTGTTCTTAAACCTAAACCGATTGCTTTACGCAAGTATTGCTCACTTTTTGAAAATCCAAATTCTTGTGTATTCATCACAGCCTGCAAAAACAAAACATATGCATGTTGTTTTCTCGGTAACAAATTTGGATGCGTAATGCGGTTGATGTACATCTTTGCTTTGTCAGTATTTCCTAAACGCATTTGATTCAATGCTAAAATCATGCTTTCATTTCTAAAGAAAGAAAGGATTACAATGGCAGTAACGAAAAGGAAAGTAATTCCCCATCCCCAGTTTCCATTGATAAATAAAAAGGCGTTAAATCCTAAAGCGATTGTTGCGATAATGCAACGGATAATAAATCTAGTCATAGTTTAAATTGTTGCGATACATTTAAGTTCAATGGCAATTGGAGTGGGTAACGAGTTGATTTCAACTGTTGTACGACAAGGCAAATTGTCTTTGAAATACTCTGCATAAACCCGGTTATACGTGTGAAAATCTCGCTTCATATTCACTAAAAAAACAGTGACATCAACTAACTGATCCCAGCTTGAACCTGATTCTTCTAAAATCACACGAACATTGTCAAAAACCGTTCTGCATTGCGCTTCGAAATCAAACTCAATAAAATTTCCGTTTTTATCCAATTTCAATCCTGGAACTTCTGAATCTGAAGCATTGGATCCCGCTAAACGCGGACCGACACCAGATAAAAACAATAAGTTACCAACCTTACGAGCGTGCGGATATAAACCAACTGGTTTTGGTGCTTTATCGGTCGAAATGCGAGATTGATCTGACATGTGCTAATTTTTTGTGCAAATATAGGGAATATTAAACGAATGCTACATGAAGAATCAGCAGTTAAAGTTGAGAAATCTTCATGGCTACGCTGCAGTTGTAATGCTGCGAATAAAGTTTTGATTTAGTTTTACTTCTTTTTGGTTATACTTTAGTTTTTCAGCTGCGTTAGGTTCTTAGATTTCTTATTGATAATAGATTATTAAATATTTTTTTACCGTAGCAGTGCAACTGCAGCGGAGCTTGGGGTTTCTTATTGATAACAGATTATTATGAATAATATTTTTTTACCGCAGCAGTGCAACTGCAGCGGAGCTTGGGATTCATTTTCATAAACTCCATCTATCTCTTTCTCTATCTCTAACCTCTATCTCTATCTCAATGTCGAAGCTTGATACAATTTCAATTCATCCCAAGTGACTTTATCACCTAACTTTTCTTTTAATGGTGTTAATGAGGCACCTTGATAATTGTCAAACAGATCCGCCAATTCTCGAATGCGTTTCTGTTCCATTACATCTTCCAACTCAATTTTTTCAGCTTTGATGAGGTAAGCAAAATGGCCGTAAATTGTTGTTTTAGATAGTTGACGCGTTTGTGCAATTTCATCCACAGTCTGACCATCATGTAACAAGGCCAACGTTTGATCTTGTGTTGATCGTTTATCTGTTTTTTCTTTAGGAGCCTTTTTACTGATTTTAACACGTGTTTCATTTTCATCGTCGTAAGCCATATCCATTAAAGAAGGATTTTGCCTTTGTTCTTGCTGGATTGCTGCAAGTTTTGCGACTTTGTAATTTTTCAATTCAGTGTTCCAAACAACTTCTTTCGTAATTTCTCTGCCGCCAGCAATCGATTCAATTAAAATGCGCGCTTTTTTAAGTTTGAGGATAGCTGCAGTCAATAATTCGTCGAGTTCTTCTAATTCTTCTGCGTACTGTTTTGTTTTTTTAACACGAAACAATTCGTCCATCTTTTTAATATTGGATGTGAGAACGCCATCCAATGTTTTAAAAAAGTATGTGTAAGCTGCTTGCACGCGTTCATTCACGAATTCAAGATCTAATTTCCCAGACCTAAAAATCGTAGCGAGTTGATTTTGGAATTTTTTAGCAGGATCAACACTTGATTGAATTGATTGTGCTTGTAAAGTTACCCATGATTTATTTTTTCCTTTCTCACTTTTTGAACTTGCGTTTTTATAACTCGCTTCATGAATTGCCCATTGAGAGTTGAGTTCGTACCAATCAAAAGCTGCAGATAATGTGTCTAATAAGAATTTCTTTGTTCCATATTCTAAATGCGTTGAAAGTGAATTTTCATTTGCCTTGTTCTCCGAATAGGCAACAACATTTTGATCATTTGTTAAACCATTCATGCGCATTGGTTTCAACAATACCAATCCGTCTAATGAACGTAAACGAGATAAAGCAACATACGCTTGTCCAGGCGCAAAAACGTCAGACACATCTAAAACCGCTTTATCAAATGTTAATCCTTGACTTTTATGAACGGTAATTGCCCAAGCCAATTTCAATGGATAATGGACAAAAGTGCCAAGTATTTGTTCTGTGATTTCACCTGTTTTTTCATTCAGCGAAAAGCGAATATTGTTCCATTCGTATTTCTCAACGACGATTTTTCTTTTTTCTTCTGGAAATGAAACAATGATTTCTCCATCATTCAGAGAAGCAATCTTCCCCATTTTTCCATTATAAAAACTTTTATCGAAGGATAGATCATTTTTAATGAACATCACTTGCGCCCCAACTTTCAATTCCATTTCTTGTTCGATTGGAAACAAATGAGGCGGATATTCTCCCGTTATTTCAGCCGGATATTTAAAGGATTTTGCATTTAACGTTTTCAATGCTTTTGCATTCATTTCATCTGCTTTGGCATTGTGTGTTGTTAATGTAATATATCCTTCAGCATCAATTGAATTGAAATCCGGTTTTACAAAATGATTCAAAATGGTGACATCGCTTTCGGTAATTTTATTGTCACGCAAATGGTTCAGTACTTGAATGAAATCTTGGTCTTGCTGACGATAAATTGTTGAGAGTTCTATGTATAATGGTTTCTGTTCTTGTAATACACGAGCATTGAAAAAGAACATCCCTGGATAATAATTTCTTAAAACGCCCCATTCTTCTTGTTTTACAACAGGGGGCAATTGCAATAAATCTCCAATGAACAGCACTTGAACCCCTCCAAAAGGCTCATTGATTTTCCGAACATTTCTCAACGTCCAATCAATTGCGTCTAGCATGTCAGCGCGCAACATACTCACTTCATCGATGATGAGTAATTCTAAGTTACGCATCAAATTCTGACGCTGTTTGTTCATTTTGAAATGATGCAATAACGTTTCTTTCGTTTCTAATTTAATAGAACTAGAAAATTGTGGAGCTCTGCCAAATTCAGGAATAAAACCACCAAAAGGCAATTGAAAAAAGGAATGAATTGTTACACCGCCAGCGTTTAAAGCTGCAATTCCTGTGGGAGCAACGGTAACCGCATTTTTATGCGTTGAAGAAATTATTTTCCGAAGTAAAGTCGTTTTTCCAGTACCTGCTTTTCCAGTTAAAAAAATCGACTGATTGGTTTGGTTGATAAATCGTTCTGTAAATTCTGCGGGATTACTAATCTCGGTGGTGTTTTTTGTCATCATTGTATTGAAGATACGCAAAAAGTTGATTTCAACAAGCGTTTTTTAAAAGAAGTGAAAATAAAAAATATTATGGTAAAAAAGAACTAAAAAGTTTAGAGTTTATAACTGATAATTCGACCATAAAGGAAGTAATTAAATCTTTTGTCCACTGCCGCGAAGCAGCACCGAAGGTAATTACTCAAATTTCCACGAATTCAATCCGTGGATTTTAACTTTTTTTGTTCATTCGAAATTTTGGGATGTTTATAATTTTATGTCCCGTAGGGACTATATATCTATAGCAAATTTTAATTTGCGCATTTTTTTGTCCCTTAGGGACTATACCTTTTTTGATTATTCGAAGATTGCAATTTTATTAATTCCAATTATAAAGCATTCCGCCCTTAATTGATTCTTCGAAAGAATCCCTCATGCGATCTAATTTGGCTTTGGCAACGGCATCACCATTTTTAGCTTTTTCTTTCAATTTGTAATAAATGTCCAAAGAGTGACCAAACAAATCTTGTTCAAGCATATTTTTAATTGCTGTGATTTTGGCATTAACTTCAATTAAATAATGTTCAACCTCGCCTAATTCCGTTAATTCTTCTTTTGAAATTTGTTTCTTGCGCAACAACAAAGAATAACGTGGAAGCAACTCGTCCAAGATGGAGATAAATTGCTCTAATTCCTTGTTTAAGGCTTCTTTACTTTGTTTAAAATCTTTCATTTTGATAAACAGTTAACGCAATATAGTGATTTAATTGAAAGTCTAATTTTTTATATATTAAATTAACAAATTGGTAATTCAGTAAACCGTTATGTACATTTGCTATCATGTCAGGAATCTATCTTCATATCCCTTTTTGTAAGCAAAAATGCACGTATTGCGATTTTCATTTCAGCACTTCCTTTCAAGGTTATCGTGAGAAAATGATTGAAACAATGCGAGATGAACTGCTTTTAAGAAAAGAATATCTTACCGACAAACAGTTAAACAGTGTTTATTTTGGAGGAGGAACACCTAGTTTATTAAAAGAAGAGGAATTTGAGTTGCTGTTCGATGTTATAAAATCTCATTTCACACTTTCAGCAGAAACAGAAATTACAATTGAAGCAAATCCAGATGATATATCGATTGAAAATTTGGCGATTTGGAAGAAAATGGGGTTTAATCGTCTTTCGATTGGCTTACAATCGTTCAAAGAAGAAGATTTGAAATGGATGAATCGTGCGCATACTGTTTCAGAAGCTCAAAGTTGTGTTGAATTGGCTCAAAAAAATGGTTTCACAAATATTAGTGTTGATTTGATTTATGGTTTGCCCGATTTAACACAAGAAGAATGGGAAAACCACATTGAACGTGTGTTGCAAATGAAGGTTCAACATGTTTCGGCTTATTGTTTGACGGTGGAAGAGAAGACGGTTTTACATCATTTGGTTGAAACAAAAAAGATTCATCCTGTTGGAGAAGACGCTCAAAGTGAACATTTTTTATATTTATCAAAACGGTTAAAAGATGTAGGTTTTTTTCATTATGAAATCTCGAATTTTGGTCTTCCAGGTTTTGAAGCAGTGCACAATTCAAACTACTGGAGAGGAAAAGCCTATTTGGGAATTGGACCTTCCGCTCATTCGTTCAATGGGATATCTCGTCAATGGAGTGTTGCTAATAATTCAGCTTACATAAAGCTTTTTGGAATAAATGACGAATGGTTTGAAATGGAAATTTTAACACCAAAAGAACGTTGGAATGAACTTGTTATGACTGGTTTAAGAACCTCTTTTGGGGTTGATGTAGATCAATTAGCAGCAATTTCACCAATTGCAAAATCGTTTTCTGATAAAGTTGATCTTTTCATTGCGAATGGCTGGCTCTTAACAGATTCAAAAAAACTATTCTTGAGTGATGAAGGCCGTTTGAAAGCTGATCATATCGCATCCGAATTATTTATTGATTAAATTTACAGTTCAACTTTTAAAATGCATCATGAGATTTTTCTTATTATCACTTCTTGTTTTTACATTTTCATTCGGTTTCGGACAGAAAAAAATCATCGACCATACCGCATATAATGATTGGAAAAAGAATGAAAATCAACAAGTTTCTAACGATGGAAAATACATCTCGTATGAAATAAATCCGCATCGAGGCGACGGTTTTATGTATTTATACAACACTGAAACAGCGAGATTAGATTCTTTTCCTCGATCTAAAGAAGCAAGATTTTCTTTCGACAGTGATTATTTAGTTTTTAAAATTCAACCAGGTTACGATACATTAAGAAATTGTGAATTGAACAAAGTCGACAAGAAGAAATGGCCAAAAGATTCGCTTGGAATATATTTGTTAGCAAAAGATTCACTGATTAAAGTTTCCTCACTCAAGTCATTTTCGTTAGAAAAGGAAAACAACTGGTTGACATATTTTGTGGATGAAAATGAGATTAAGATTTCTGCTTCGAAAGGAAAGTCAAAAAAATCCTCTTCAAAGAAATCAAAGAAAAAAAAGACCCAATCGACAAGCTCAGGGTCCAAGAAGAAAGCTGAAGTTGAAAATAAATCAGACGGTAAAGTTTTAACCGTTTATAATCCAATTTCAGAAACTAAATATCAATACAAAGATGTAACTGATTTCAGTCTTTCGGATAAAGGTACATTCATGGCATTCATTGAACATAAAAAGGAAAAAGTTGATTCTTTTCAACTCGTAACGTTGGACTTAAAAAGTGGAACAATAGCCAGAATAGAACCAAAATTTTCTGCAATAAAATCCTTAACTTTTGATGAAGAAGGAAAGCAATTAGCATTCTTAACAAGCACCGACACAATGAAGTTGAAGACATTTAATTTGAATTTGTATCAACTTGAATCGAAAATAAATAAAGTGCTAGTGGATTCAACTACAACTACATTTTCTAAAGATGAAGCAGTCTCAGAGAATAGAACGTTGCTTTTTACTGACGACAATAGATTTCTTTATTTTGGAGTAACAAAACGTCCAGAAAAAGAGGTGAAAGATTCTTTGTTAGATTCGGAAAAAGTAGATTTAGACATTTGGCATTACCGCGATACGCGCTTGCAATCACAACAATTAATCGAATTAAAGCGTGATCAGAAAAAAACCGATGTATATGTATATCATTTGTTGGATGGTGTAATCATCAAACTTTCTAATGATACATTGCAACTTCGTCCAACAGAAAAGCAATTAGGCGATTTCCTTTTTGCTTCATCAGATGAACGTTATCAATTAGAAAACCAATGGGAAGTTCCGAATCTAGAAGATCATTATCGAATATCGCTGCTTGATGGTTCAATTGAAACACTCAAAATTGGATGTGCTTTTAATGGAATGCTTTCTCCAAAAGGGAATTATTACACTTATTTTGACGGAAAAAAGGCGAATTATTATTTAATCGATTTGCAAACAAAAATAGAAGTTTGTATGACTTGCTCAAGTGAAAAAGTTAATTGGCAAACTGATGTAAATGGAATGCCAATGGTTGCAAGTCCATATGGAGTTTTCGGATTTTCAGACGATGAAAAATCCATTTTTATTCAATCTCAATATGATGTTTGGAATTATTCAATTAGTGAGGATAGATTGGAATCCATAACAAATGAGGAAGGAGCTCAAAAGAAAATTCGAATGCAACCAAAATTATGGTCAACCGACAGTTCATATGTCGATTATGAAAATTTATACATTGAAGGGTTTGATGAAAAAACAAAAGGCACGCATTTGTTTAATTTCACTGACCATGGAGATCACATGGATTTAGTGGAGAAATATTACACGAATCATACGATATCATTTCTTACGCGATCTGAAAATAAAGAAACGATTGTCTTTAGAAAAATGTCCCTTCAAGACTATCCAGAAGTAGGTTTTTCCAAGACATTTTTTGAATCGGAAACGGTTGTATCTTCTACAAATCCGCAGCAAAGTGAATTCAATTGGGCAAGTGTAGAATTGATCAATTGGACGAGTTACGATGGGATTCCTTTGGAAGGATTACTGTACAAGCCTGAAGATTTTGATGTAGATAAAAAGTACCCTTTGTTGATTTATTATTACGAATTGTATTCGGATGATTTGCACAATCATTATGCCCCTAAACCAACGGCATCGATTATCTATCCAACAGAATATGCATCGGCTGGCTATGTTGTCTTTATTCCGGATGTACGGTATAAAGTTGGTCATCCAGCAAAATCTGCTTACGATTGCATCATGAGT